>JAMNYN010000554.1 GCA_023622805.1 Pseudomonadota bacterium
ATTTAAATCCCAAAGCTAGGGATTTCCCTTTGTTTCCACTGAAGCCCGATACACATTGTGTATCGAAACTTGTCGGAAAAATATTGGACGATTCCAAAGATCGTCTCCTATGCTTTGACACCGAATCAAATCAACAGACAAGCCAAGGCAGTTTTGCGAGATGCATGCTGATCCATAGGCGTCAGGGGAAATATCCCTGACGCAGGGAACGGAGAAACACCAGCACTCCGGGAAAAGGGCGTGACGTGAAACGCCCCTCAGCGATCACTGAATTCACAGCACAACGTCCAGGCCATTCTTTGTCCCAAAAGTGGGACGCAAAGGGAACTGAGCTCATGCCCAAGATTTTTGACTCCATCGCTGCCCTCAAGGCGTTTGTGGGGCAGCCGGCCGTCAGCGGCGACGCGATCACCGTGGATCAGGAAACGATCAATGCCTTCGCCGCCGTCTCGCAGGATGCGCAGTGGATCCACACCGACCCGCAGCGCGCAGCCCTGGAATCGCCCTTCAAGACCACCATTGCGCATGGACTGCTGACGCTGTCGCTGCTCACAGGCTGGTACCACCGCTGTTTTACGTTTCCCCATCGCAAGATGGCGCTGAACTACGGCTTCGACAAGGTGCGGTTCACAGGGGTCGTGCCCTGTGACTCGCGCTTGATCGGCAGTTTCCAGCTCGAGCGTGTCGACGATATCAAGGCCGACGAGGTGCGCTGCGTCTGGCATGTCGAAGTGCACATCGAAGGCAGTGAGCGACCGGTGATGGTCGCCAACTGGATCATGCAACTGCGCTATTGAGGCGCCGCTGCCCCCATGGACCGAACCCTTGCTTCCACTAGACGTTCAACATGACTGAAACCCCACCCCAAAAAGCGTATTTCGCATACCTGGCCGAAGGCCGGTTCATGTTGCAGCGCTCCCGCGCCAGTGGAAAGCATTTCTTTTACCCCCGGGTGGCCGAACCGGTGACCGGAGACCGGGACCTGGAATGGGTGCCAGCCAGCGGCCATGGCACGGTCTATGCCACCACCGTGGTGCGAACCAAACCGCCGCAACAGCCCTACAACGTGGTGCTCGTGGACCTGGACGAAGGGCCACGCGTGATGAGCCGGATCGAGGGCATGGCCGCCGAGTCCGTGCAGATCGGCATGCGTGTGAAAGCGCGCATCGGTGAGCAGGACGGCCAGGCCATCCTGCTGTTCGATGCCACGCAGCAAACCGGGAGCCTCTCATGACACAGGACAGATTTCCACGCGGAAAATCCGCGATCGTGGCAGCAGCCACCTACGGCATGGGCGAAAGCCCGGGCATGACGTCCATGGATCTGGCGGTATCGGCCAGCCTGAAAGCCCTGGACCAGGTGGGACTCAAACCCTCGGATGTGGACGGGCTGTTCATCGGCCTGCCCGATGACTACCTGTCCGGCCTGACCTTCGCCGAATACCTGGGCATACAGCCGCGCCTGACCGAAAACAACCGCACCGGAGGCTCGGCCTTCCTGACCCATGCCATGTGGGCGGCGCTGGCCATCGAGTCCGGGCAGTGCGATGTGGCGCTGATCTCCTACGGCAGCAACCAGCGCACGGCGTCCGGAGCGCTGGTGAGCTCCATGCGGCCTACCCCCTTCGAAGCGCCTTACAAGCTGGCCCGGCCCGTCGGTGCCTATGCCCTGGCGACCTCGCGCTACATGCACGAATATGGCTTGAAGCCTGAGCAACTGGGGGAAGTGGCGCTGGCCGCGCGCCGCTGGGCCCAGCTCAACCCCGATGCCTTCATGCGTGACCCGCTGAACATGGAGGACTACCTCAAGGCGCGCATGGTCTCCGACCCGCTCAACGTGCGCGATTGCTGTCTGGTGACGGATGGCGCCGCCGCCGTGGTCATGGTCAGTGCCGAGCGCGCCAAACACCTGGCCAAGCGCCCGGTCTACCTGCTGGGGGCCGCCGCGGCCACCGACCACCGCGACATCACGTCCATGCCGGATCTCACCACCACGGCGGCCGTGGCTTCCGGTGCCCGTGCTTTTGCGCAGGCCGGCTTCAAGCCCGCGGATATGGATGTCGTGGAGCTGTACGACGCCTTCACCATCAACACCATCCTGTTCCTGGAAGACCTGGGCTTTTGCAAGAAAGGCGAAGGCGCGGCCTTTGTCGAAGGCGGCCGCATTGCACCGGGCGGCGCCCTGCCCGTCAATACGAATGGCGGTGGGCTGTCCTGCGTGCACCCTGGCATGTACGGGCTGTTCACCATGGTCGAGGCCAGCCAGCAACTCATGGGCCTGGCGGGCGACCGACAGGTCAGGAACGCGCACCTGGCGCTGGCCCATGGCAACGGCGGCGAGCTGTCCAGTCAAGCCACCCTGATCCTGGGCACCGAAGAAACGCTTTAAGAACCAAGGAACAGCCATGCAGGATGCAGTCTTCTCTCTCAGCGGCAAGAACGTCATGGTGACCGGCGCGGCCCAGGGCATAGGCCGGGCCATTGTCGATCTGGCACTGGAATTCGGCGCCAACATCACCGCGGTGGATCTCAACGCGGGCGCCCTGGAAGCCTTGCGCGACAAGGCCGGCAAGGACCGGGTGCTGCCCATGGTGGGCAGCGTGGCCGACCCTGAATTTGCGCAACGGGCGGCAGACAGCGCCGTGGCCACTTTCGGCGCCCTGCACGGTCTGGTCAACAACGCCGGCATCACGCGGCCGGCCATGATCGAAAAAATGAAGCTCGAAGAGTGGCAACAGGTGCTGGACGTGCACTTGTCGGGCTCCTTCTATTTTCTGCAGGCCGTGGGTTGCCACATGCTGGCGCGCTCACGCGCGGGCGACAAGACCCAGGGCTCGATCATCAATATTTCGTCGGATGCAGGGCGGCGCGGCACGATCGGCCAGATCAACTACGGCGCCGCCAAGGCGGGCCTGATGGGGCTCACCATGTGTGCCTCACGCGAATGGGCCAGGTACAACGTGCGCGTGAACACCGTGGGTTTCGGCGTGGTTGAAACCCCGATGACGGAAATGATTCGCAGCGAAAAATTCGCGGATACCTACCGCGCGCAGATTCCCCTGGGCCGCTGGGCGCAGGCCGAGGAAGTGGCCCGCCCGGTGTGCTTTCTGCTGTCCGATGCCGCCTCCTATATCACGGGCCAGCATCTGTCGGTGAATGGCGGCTACACGATTGGCGTTTGATTCGTCGCCTCGGGCATTTTTGTTCTGTATGAATAGTCACCACGCCATTGAATGCGCGACCCGATAAAGATTCATGGATTTTGGCGACGCCACCAGGTTGATTCGATATTTTTCAGAAATGCTGGGCACGCCAATGGATTCAAACGCTGTGATCGCTGAAGGCATCACAGCGGTATGAAAAACAAAATCCTGCCTGCCATGCATGACATCCATTTTATTTTTCAAGGAGACACCATGAAAAGCATGAAAAGCCGATTTGCCTTGATATTGACCAGCACTGCAGCGCTGCTAGTCGCGGGCAGTGCCCTGGCCGCGGATGCCTGGCCTTCCAAGCCGGTCAACATCGTCGTGTCCTTTGTGCCGGGAGGGGCGACGGACATGGTGGGACGGATCATTGCGACCGAGCTGAGCACGACGTTCAAGCAGCCCTTCATCGTGAGCAATCGGCCCGGGGCCGCAGGCCAGGTGGGCACGGAATATGTCGCGGCCCAAGCCCATGATGGCTATACGCTGCTCATCAGTGCCACGGGCCATGTCATGGCGCCCTCCATGCAGTCCAAGGTGAACTACGACCCGGTGAAGAGTTTCGAGCCCATATCCCTGCTCATCACCATGCCCAACCTCCTGGTGGTGAACCCGAACATTCCAGCCAAGACCTTGCCGGAATTCATCACCTGGGCCCGCACCCAGAAAACGGTTCCGTTCGGCACCGCCGGCGCCGGCGGGGCCACCCATTTGTCGGGGGAG
>JAMNYN010000638.1 GCA_023622805.1 Pseudomonadota bacterium
GAAATGCAGCGCGTGGAAATCATCCGCGCCCTGCTCACCCGCCCGCGCGTGCTGATTCTGGATGAGCCCACCTCGGTGCTCACGCCCCAGGCCGTCGACAAGCTGTTCGTGGTGCTGCGCAAGCTCGCCGCGGAAGGCTGCAGCATTCTCTACATCAGCCACAAGCTGCATGAAATCCGCGAGCTGTGCGACACCTGCACGGTGCTGCGTGGCGGCAAGGTCACGGGCGTGTGCCGCCCGGGCGAGGAATCCAACGCTTCCCTGTCGCGGCTGATGATCGGCGCCGAGCCGCCGGCCCTGACGCACCGCGAAGTCGCCACCGGCGCCACGGTGCTGCGCGTGCAGGGCTTGTCGCTGGCCCGTACCGACCATTTCGGCGTGGACCTGGAAGGCATCAACTTCGAAGTGCGCGCCGGCGAAGTGGTGGGCATTGCCGGGGTTTCGGGCAACGGCCAGAAAGAGCTGCTCTACAGCCTGTCGGGCGAAGACCGGCGCGCCGCACCCGAGATGGTGCAGGTCGCGGGCCAGGCGGCGGGGCGCATGTCGCCGCGCCAGCGCCGGGCCCTGGGCCTGCATTTCGTCCCCGAGGAGCGCCTGGGCCGCGGCGCCGTGCCGTCCATGAGCCTGGCGCATAACCTGCTGCTGACGCGCGACAACGCCGTGGGCCGCGGGGGCTGGCTGCACATGGACGTGCTGCAAAAGCAGGCGCGCTCCATCATCGAGCGCTTCCAGGTCAAGGCCGGCGGGCCGAATGCGGTCGCCAAGTCGCTGTCGGGCGGCAACCTGCAGAAATTCATCGTAGGCCGTGAAATCGACGCCAAGCCCCGCCTGTTGATCATCTCGCAGCCGACCTGGGGCGTGGATGTGGGCGCGGCCGCGCAAATCCGCGGCGAAATACTGGCGCTGCGCGATGCGGGCTGCGCCGTTCTGGTGCTCAGTGAGGAGTTGGACGAATTGTTTGAAATCTCAGACCGGCTGCATGTCGTGGCCAAGGGCCAGCTGTCGCCTTCCGTGCCCCGGGCCCAGGCCACGGTGCAGCGCATAGGCGAATGGATGAGCGGGTTGTGGCATGCCGAAGCGCAGCCAGCCGCGCAGGGAGGCGAACATGCTCAAGCTTGAACCGCGTCCCCAGGTTTCCAAGGTCTGGACCTATGCTTCGCCCCTGCTGGCGCTGGCGATCACGGTGCTGATCGGCGTCGCGCTGTTCGTCATGCTGGGCAAGGACCCGGTGCGCGGCCTGCAGGCGTTCTTCTGGGATCCGATCAAGTCCGGCTACGCGCTGGGTGAGCTGGCCATGAAGGCCACGCCGCTGCTGCTGGTGGCCCTGGGCCTGGCCGTGTGCTTTCGCTCCAACGTCTGGAACATCGGCGCCGAAGGCCAATTCGTCATGGGCGCGGTGGCCGCGGGCGGAGTGGCGCTGCTGGCGGACAAGACCACCGGTCCCTGGATCGTGCCCGCCATCCTGGTGGCCGGCGTGCTGGGCGGCATGGTCTGGGCCGGTATCGTGGCCTTTCTGCGCGACCGCTTCAACGCCAACGAAACCCTGGTCAGTCTGATGCTGGTCTATGTGGCCATCCTGGTGCTGGGCTATCTGGTCTACGGCCCCTGGAAGGATCCCATGGGCTACAACTTCCCGCAGAGCAAGACCTTCGAGCGCGTGACGCAGATTCCCAAGCTGATCGAAGGCACGCGCGTGAACATCGGCGTGGTGCTGGCGCTGCTGGGCGCGGGCGTGCTGTGGGTGTTTCTGGCGCGCACGCGCGCCGGCTTCGCCCAGCAGGTCAGCGGCCTGGCGCCGGCGGCCGCGCTGTACGCGGGCTTTTCCTCGCGCCGCGCGCTGTGGACGGCCTTGTTGATTTCGGGTGGCGCGGCCGGTCTGGCCGGGGCGCTGGAAGTCGCCGGCCCCATGGGCCAGCTCACACCTTATGTTCCCGCCGGCTACGGTTTTGCCGCCATCATCGTGGCCTTCGTCGGGCGCCTGCACCCCGTGGGCATGATTTTTTCCGCCATTCTCATGAGCATGTTCTATATCGGTGGCGAGCTGGCGCAATCGCGTCTGGGCCTGCCCAAGTCCCTCACGGGCGTTTTCCAGGGCCTGCTGCTGTTCTCGCTGCTGGCCTGCGACACCCTGGTGACCTACCGCCTGCGATGGGCTCGTAGCCCCAAGCCGGTAGTGGTGGTGCCCGTGGTGGCTGCGGTGAAGGGAGGCCTGTAATGGAGCCGTATGCATTGCTGCTCGGCTCCACGCTGAGCGCCGGCACCGTGCTGGCCCTGGCCGCCCTGGGCCTGTTGATCAACGAGAAGGCCGGCATCATCAACCTCGGCGCCGAAGGCATGATGCTGTGCGCGGCGATTGCCGGTTTCGCGGCCGTGGTGCATTCGGGCAATACCTGGGTGGGCTTTGCGGCCGGCATGGCCGCCGGTGCCGTGCTGGCGGCGCTGTTCGGCGTGCTGGTCATCTGGCTCAACACCAACCAGCAGGCCACGGGCCTGGCGCTGACGCTGTTCGGCGCGGGCTTCTCGGCCTTCGTCGGCTTGAACTACGTGCAGGCCAAGCTGCCCGAACTGCCAAAGTACGCGATTCCCGTGCTGTCCGACATTCCGCTGCTGGGCCCCGCGCTGTTTCGCCAGCATCCGCTGGTCTATCTGGTAGTGCTGCTGGCCATGGCCATGGTCTGGTTTCTGTACCGCTCGCGCGCCGGCCTGGTGCTGCGCGCCGTGGGCGAGTCGCCGGAATCGGCGCATGCGCTGGGCTACCCGGTGCGCCGCATCCGCCTGGCGGCCGTGGTGTTCGGCGGCGCCATGTGCGGCCTGGCCGGTGCCTATATCTCGGTGGTCTACACCCCGCTGTGGGTTGAAGGTATGGTGGCCGGGCGCGGCTGGATTGCGCTGGCGCTGACCACCTTCGCCACCTGGCGCCCTGCGCGCATCCTGCTGGGTGCCTATCTGTTTGGCGGTGTGACCATGCTGCAATTCCATTTGCAGGCTTCGGGCGTGCAACTGGCCAGCCAGTTGCTGAGCATGCTGCCCTATCTCGCGACCATCGTCGTGTTGGTGCTGATTTCGCGCAATTCCAGTTGGATTCGTGCGAACATGCCGGCCTCGCTCGGCAAGCCGTTTTACCCCGGCTCCTGAGCCATTTTTTTACAGAACACTGAGTCGAGAGGGACAAGAATGAAGAATCTGCAAAAACGCGCTTTGCTCAAAGTGGCCGCGCTGTCGGCCGTGGCCCTGGCCCTGGCCAGCTGCGGCAAGAAGGAAGAAGCCGCAGCGCCGGCTGCCGCACCTGCGCCCGCGGCAGCGGCTGCTGCGGGTCCGCTGAAGATGGCGTTCATGTACGTGAGCCCGGTCGGCGACGGCGGCTGGACGTTCCAGCATGAAAAGGCCCGCCAGGCCCTGCAGGCCGAGTTCGGCGACAAGATTCAGACCTCGCTGGTGGAAAGCGTGCCCGAAGGCCCGGACGCCGAGCGCGTGCTGCGCGACCTGGTCGGTCAGGGCAACAAGATGGTGTTTGCCACCAGCTTCGGCTACATGGAGCCGGTGCAGAAAGTCGCGGCCGATGCCAAGGACGTCAAGTTCGAGCATGCCACGGGCTACAAGACGGCCGAGAACGTGGGCACCTATGATGCGCGCACCTACGAAGGCGCCTACCTGGCCGGCATCGTCGCCGGCGGCATGACCAAGTCCAACCAGATCGGCGTCGTCGCCTCGGTGCCGATTCCCGAAGTGCTGCGCAACATCAACAGCTACGTGCTGGGCGCGCAAAGCGTCAACCCCAAGATCAAGGCGCGCGTGGTCTGGGTCAACGAGTGGTTCAGCCCACCCAAGGAATCCGAAGCCGCGGCCACGCTGATCAACGGCGGCGTCGACGTGCTCTACCAGAATACCAACTCGCCCGCCGTGCTCAAGACGGCGCAAGA
>JAMNYN010000678.1 GCA_023622805.1 Pseudomonadota bacterium
ATTGACCAGTTGGGGGCGCAATGAACTTTGACATGCTCCCTTCCGGCGCAAACCAAAACCTTGCGTGCAGGGTTTCGGTTTGAACTGCCCAGATTGCGACTCAGGATGCAAGCTTTTCGCGGGGAAAAGCGTACTGTGAGGTCAGGGTGATCGACCTCGATCTACCAAGTTAGATCGGAGTCGTAAATGAAGACCCTCTCCAAGCCCGCAGCCTACTTAGGCGATCGAAAACCCAGCGTGCCAGACGCCCGACACCATCAGGCAAAGGGCGGTGACTATGTCTATTCTCCCGCCAACTACGTTTTGGGCTCATTCGTAAAGACACCCGAAATACGCATCAAGAAAACTCGGCACCTCCCCCCAGAAAGCAACGCTTAGATTGGCAGCTAAATACACAGCGCGCCCGACCGCCCTCTTCATCACTCAGCCCGCGCGCCCCTCAAGGCACAAGGCACAAGGCAGTCCAGAGCCTTTGACAGGTTGCTGCGGTTTGTGATTTTTGGTTTCTATGCCCGCGATTGGGGCATCGCGCCTACAGCATCCGATTTCGTCTTCGGCCACCCTGTTAGGCCCAGCCGAGCCAACGGTCCAGCAGAACCGCCTCATCAACCAACCGCACAAGGAATCACTTATGACTAAGCCCAAGACACCTGAATCGCTTCCAGAGGACGAAGAAATGGATCCTGTCGGCAAACCGTATCCGGAACAAGAGCCCCTTACTCCTGATAACGGCGACGATCCACCTCACCCGCCCTTCTCCCCAGACAATGAGCCGGACATCCCTCAGGATCCAGAATCCGAGCGCGTAGTGCAGCCCGAGCCTCTAAAGTAGTAATTAGCAACGTCGCCCCCGAGCACGGGTAAGCCCGTAACGCATTGGTACAGCGTGGGTATGCGAATGAGCGCACCGTGAAGACATGGCGGGTCATCTTGGCTTGCCATTCACAAACCAAGGGATAACGTCATGACAGTGCAAAGCAGCACGCCCGGCCAAAGTCACAGCAACCCGGGCAAGAAAGACGAACAGCACCAGCAATCGTCACCGAGCAAGCAGTAGCCTGGGCAAAACCCTGCCCACAAGCAAGGCGACAAGCCAAAGCAACCAGGCTAAGCGCTTGACGCGCGTTTAGACGAGCGACCTCATAGGCCGCCAGCCGCACATTGAGCCCGCTACATGCGGGCTCTCTTGCTTCAAGGGCCAGCTGCGATCCACCAATCCAGAGCACTTTCATTGAGAGCGCTGCGGATTTACACTATCTTTCTGCCCCGATTAGCCAGCAAAGTTACGTATTGACACAGCGTGTTGATTGCCGTTTTTCATAGGACAAACAACAATGAGATTCGTCAAAATCAAGAGAATGCTGTGCTTGAATTTTCACTGTTGATTGGATCTGCAATTTTTGCCTTGCTCTTCGCAGTACTGGCTCTGTCGGTCTTTTTTGAATTTTCAGAACGGTTTATTTTTCTCACAGAGCTAGCATTCGTGCTCACCGCCGGCGTCGCCACGTGGCGAGTCTTCGCGCAAGATCCACACACCGAGTACACCGTCTGGCTGATGTATTTCATCGGCTTCATACTGCTTGTGCTGATGGTTCGGCGCGTTCTCAAGAATGCCATTTCTCCAACCAACTTGGAGAAGTCGGCGCTCGGTGACGCAGAGCACTGAAGATCCCCTCATAACCCGCTTCGGCGGTTTTTCTACGCCCCCGGCCCGCCACTGAGCGGGCTTTTTTGTTTCCAGCCGCGCCCGGCGTGTCTTCGCCCTCCCTCCTTTTTCTTGCCGGGCAACACGCGGCTCTTTATTCGCTTCCCATGCCGGCATTTACGCGTCCGACAAGCCCGCCACTGTGACTCACAAACTGCCTACAGATGATCTCCAGCGCCGGCTTCAGAATGCGGAATTCGCGTCGGTTATTCCTCCCGGCGCATTCTTTCCCGCAGCAGAGCGCTTTCACATGGCCACACGCATCGACCGCTGGGTGCTCAAACGCGCTGTGCAGCAGATTCAGCACATCCCTGATTTGAAGGTACTGGACACACTGTGCATCAACCCTTCTGGGCAGTCGGTGGGCGACCGGGCATTTCACCGCGATGCCATTGATGCACTGGCCGAAGCCGGCAGCGCGGTGTGTCAGCGCATCTGTCTGGAGATCACAGAGACTGCTGCCGTCACCAACATGACGGACGCAGTCAACTAAACCTGCACTTGATCCTCCTCAATTTCTGCAGCCTGCTCATCTACCAGGGTCAAGGCGTGATCGTTGGCCATGCCCGCCAAGGCTAGGAGCATCTGCCCCAGCTTGGAAGAGAGCGCAGCCAGCTACACCCCCTGGTTTCCATTGCCGTTGGCTTGCAGAGGCGAGTACTTCTCGGGCAGCTCGGGTGCAATCTGACCAATGTGTTCTCTTGGACGCAGCGGCTGCTCGAGCAGCACCCAAGCAATAGGGACCAACCAGCCATCGGCATGCCATGCATCCCCGGCCTTCCCGAAATCCTCGGGCTTAACTTCATCACGGTAGCTGCTGGTAGCTACGCCAATGGCTTTGACCTGTCCATCGGCATGGCGACGATGGCCGCTGGCGTGATGTGGAGGGCCAGTGGGCCAGAACGGAGAAGGCCGCCAAGGCCAGCTACAAGCAGGCCCTGGCCAAGAAGCGCGCGGCTGCCAAGGAAGACGCCCCATGACCCGGCCCGCCATCAACGCCTTCACCGCCCCGGCCACCATCCGTTGGGCGCGGCACGAGCAAGCCCAGATTTCGCGCAGCCAGGACCTGCGCTGCGAGAATTTGACTTACTGAAAGTAGAACTTGTGATTACCTTCAAGTCTTGGCCGCTCTGATTCAGGAAAGTGCTGCTCCGTCAGCAGTTTTGCAATCGCTTGGCGACCATCCTGCATCGCCCCTACATGCCAAGCACTCGCAGCCAACTCGTCCTGAGCACGCCAGGCATAGACCCCGACATCGACGAATAAAAGGTCTGGGGGCTGACTGATGCCTGCGGCTCTTAGCGCATACAGATGTGCCAGAGCATTTGCGCCACGCAGACGTAAGTAACGGGCCAACTCGCACAAAGGCTCTGCCCGGCTGGGGCGCATTGCGTAGGCATCAAGGTATGCCTGCTGAACCTCGGCCTGAGGTGCGCCCAAACGCTCACGGAGAACGGCAATCTGAAAAACGGAGTACCAGAGCTCCTCGTCCCAACCGCCCATAACGATGCGCTGCTGGTACTGCTCAAGACTCTCAGCCAATAAGCCCGCATCACGATAGCTCTGCGCAAGATAGAAGGTATAGCGGGTATGGCCGGGTTCACGCTTTACGGCTGCTTTGAGTACTTCGATGTCCTTCAGGTAAGTGGATGGATCTCTCGCACGTGCTCCATCCCGACTCACCAGTATTTCCGGCCCTTGAAGGTTTTGCCATTTATGCGGCTGTGGGCAGGTAAGGTACTCATGGATCACGCCCTCCCAATGCCAGTCAAGACGTGTAGAGATGAGGCTGTTTCGATAGTAGCTCCAGGTGTCAAGCAGACAGCGAAACATGTAACCATCAGCACTCAACTCAGGCCATTCAAAGCCATCGGGCACCTGTAGCTGTTCATCAGCATCAATGAACAGCACATAGTCTGCATGTGGACGAGCCAGTTTGAGGGCCTCATTACGGTTGTGTGCAAAGTCCCGCCAAGGACGCTCATGAAGACTGCCTGGAATACCTGCCATGGAATCAACCACAACGCTTTGCGTTCCATCAGTTGAGCCGGTGTCAACAATTACCCAGTGGTCAATCCACGGATAGACAGACTTGAGGCAACGCCGTATTACAGGCGTTTCGTTTTTCACGATCATGCTCAGACAGATGCGTGGCTTGGACATAAAAACATCGAAAAAAGAATGGTGCTGCAATTTATATGACAACTTGTTTCA
>JAMNYN010000363.1 GCA_023622805.1 Pseudomonadota bacterium
ACAGGCCATGCCGCCATGGTGGCGACGGGCCACCCATTGGCCGCAGCGGCTGCGCGCGCGCAGTTGCAGGCCGGTGGCTCGGCCGTCGATGCCGCGATTGCCGCAGATGCCGTACTGGGCGTGGTCGAGCCCATGGCCACGGGCATTGGCGGCGATCTGCTCGCCATGCTGGCGTTTCCCGGCGAGGAGCCGGTCAGCTACAACGGGACGGGGCGCGCCCCTTTGGGGTTGAGCGCTGCGCATATCCAGGCCCTGCCGGGGCACAGGATTGTCGAGCGCCACCCCTTGTCCGTGACCACTCCAGGCGTGGTGCAAGGCTGGCATGACCTGCACCAGCGTTACGGCAAGCGGCCTTGGGCCACGCTGTTCGCCGACGCCATCCATCTGGCCCGGGACGGCTTCGAAGTTGCCGCGGTGTGCGCCAGGGAATGGGCGCTTTTCCAGCCGGTGCTGGCCAAGGACCCGGCCGCCGCGCGCTTGTACCGCGCCGATGCCGTGCCCCAGGCCGGAGACATTTTCCGCAACCCGGCCTTGGCCGACTTGCTGCAGGAAATTGCCCAGGACGGGCCCGGCGCTTTCTACCAGGGGCGCATTCCTGCGGCTGCCGAGCAGGCCATGCAGCGCCACGGCGGGGTGCTGGCGGCGCGCGATTTCGCGCTGCACCAGGGGAATTTCTGCACGCCGGTGACCGCGCGCTTCAAGGGCGTCGATGTGTATGAATGCCCGCCCAATACCCATGGCGTGGCCGTATTGCATGCGCTGCAGGCCCTGGAGGCGCAAACGCTGGCGCTGGACACTGCGCAGACCACGCTGGCCATGGTCCAGGCCATGGAGCAGGCGATGGCCCACGCCCAGCGCACCGTGGCCGATCCTGCCGGCAACACGGTGTGCACCACGGTGGTCGATGCCCAGGGCATGGCGATCACGTTGATGAGCAGTGTGTTCAAGCGTTTCGGTTCCGGATTCGCGGTGGCCGAGGGCGGGTTTGTGCTGCAGAACCGGGGCCATGGCTTTTCCGAACCCGGCCACATCAATGGTCCGGCGCCAGGCAAGCGCCCTTATCACACGGTGGTTCCGGGCCTGGCCATGCGCGACGGAAAGTTCCTGGCGGTCTTCGGCGTGGTGGGCGGCGCCATGCAGCCCCAAGGGCAGGTGCAACTGCTGTACCGGATTCTGGCGGATGCCGAACAGCCCCAGGCCGCCTTGGATCAGCCGCGCTGGCGCCTCGAAGGCCAGCGCATTCTGGCCACCGAGCGCGGCATGCCCGAGGCGGTGGTGCAGGCGCTGCGCGCTGCCGGCTACCGCGCGCCCAGCACCGAAGGCGAACTCGGAGGGCGCAGCGATTTTGGCGGAGCGCAGTGGATCATGCGCATGCCCGATGGCAGCTTGCAGGGCGCTTCCGACAAGCGCAAGGACGGCATGGCGCTGGCCGTTGCCGTTTCATCAACCCAGATCAATGAGTGAACCATGAGCTTGAAGATTTATGGCATTGCCGCATCGCGTGCGATCCGGCCTTTGTGGGCGGCCGAAGAACTGGGCCTGCCCTACGAACATATCAAGTTGCACTACAACGCCCCCGAGACCAAGCAGCGGCCTTACCTGGACTTGAACCCCAATGGCACGGTGCCGGCCATGGAAGACGATGGCGTGGCCATGTTCGAGTCCCTGGCCATGACGCTGCATCTGGCCAGGAAGCACGGACAGGGCACCTTGTGGCCCGAAGGCGAGGGCCCGCAGGCCCAGGTCTTGCAATGGACGCTCTGGGCGGCCTGCGAGGCGGAGCCGCCGGCGCGGCAGTGGTTCCAGCACACCCAGTTTCTACCCCAGGCGCAACGCGACCCGGCATTGGCCCAGGCCGGCCTGCGCCAGGCCCAGGACAAAGTCATGCTGCTGGACCGGATCCTGGCCAAGCAAGCCTATCTGCTGGGGGATGCCTTCACCGTCGCTGACCTGAATGTGTCGGCGGTTCTGCAACGCTTGCCGGCCATTGCCGACGGCCAGGCGCCGCACGCGCTGGCATGGCATCAGCGCTGTTTTGCACGTGCCGCGGCCCAACGGGCCTTTGCTTTGCGGGACGTGAAATAAGCGGAAGAAGCGACGGCTGCGCGCCAATCAAAAAGGGCCTCGAGAGGCCCTTTGTTGTTGTCATACCCAACGCTTAGCGTTGTTGCTGCTGTTTATTGGAAGACGGGTTGTTGGATTGCTGCTGCTGTCCTGCGCCAGGTGTCTTGCTGCCGGGTTGCTGGTTTTGACCGCTTTGCTGCTCCTGCTGCTTTTGCTTGTCGGCAGGATTGGCCTGGTTGGGGCTCTTTTGATTGGGGTCTTGACTGTGTTGTTGAACCATTGTCGTATCTCCAAAGAGTGAAGCGGCTGGCTGGGAATCAGTCAGCGCAGTTCCATGGTGGGCTTCTGGAAAACCCTTGGGCGTAGGACTGGGCCGACCACGGGTTTCATTTGGTGAGCGTTTGAAACCCGTGTTGCAGTGGGTTGGGTGATGCAGCGAAATGCAGCCTGCCGGCCCTGTTCAGGCCTGATTCTGCGCGGCCAGGTCAGCCAGGGCCTGGCCGGTGAGGCGGTAGCGCACCCATTCGGTCTGCGGCTGGGCGCCCAGGCTTTCGTAGAAAGCGATGGACGGTGCGTTCCAGTCCAGCACGCTCCATTCGAAGCGTCCGCAGTCCTTGTCCACGGCGATGCGCGCCAGGTGCTGCAGCAAGGCCTTGCCCGCCCCCTGGCCGCGGCTGTCGGGCGAGACATACAGGTCTTCGAGGTACAGGCCGTGCCGCCCCTGCCAGGTGGAATAGTTGAAGAAGTAAACCGCGAAGCCCAGGGGCTGATCGCCGTTCATGCACATCAGGCCGTGCACGGACGGCTGTTCGCAAAACAGCGTGCGGTGCACATGCGCGGGCGTGGACAGCACTTCGTGCTCGGCCTTTTCATAGATCGCCAGGTCACGGATGAAGCGCAGGATCTGGTCGGTGTCTTCGATGGTGGCGGGACGGATATGCAAATCGGACATGGGACAACTCGAGGAAAAAATAGGCGGGATTCAGGCCGGCAGGGTGCAAGGGCCTTCGAGGCAGCTTTGGATCACATGGAAGTGGTCTTCGAAGAACTGCGTCTCCAGCGTCGGCAGCTGCGCCAGCGGCACCCAGCGCGCGAGCGCCGCATCGTCCGCGCCCTGGACTGCCGGCAGTTGCGGGCGGTCGCCGAGATCGAACACATGCACATGGGTGATGGTGCGGCCGCGCAGGCTGCGGTCGGGATGGTCGAACACCTGTACGCCCTGGAAGGCGGTTTGCAGCGCCGCCGCCTCCACGGCGCAGCCGGTTTCTTCCTGCAGCTCGCGCAGGCAGGACTGCCACAGGCTGTCGCGCGGCTCGACAAAGCCGCCTGGCAGGGCCCACAGGCCTTTGCCCGGGGCATGGCCGCGCTGGATCAGCAGCAGGTGGGCGTTGCACACCAGCAGGGCGTCCACGGTCACGAACACTGGCGGGTAGGGCGCGCTGGCCCAGGCCTGGCGGTAGTCGCGCAGCATGGCGGCTTCGTCCTGCATGGCGGCGTAGTCGGGCCTTTGCATCCAGGCGTGCAGAAAATCCAGCACCGAGGCCGGCACCTGCGGGGCCAGCGCGGCCAGCACGTCGGCGACGGGCGCACCGGCCGCATTCCAGTAGATGTCGCGCAAAGGCGTGGCGTCGAATGCCCCCAGCCGCGGCAGGCTGGTCAGCGGCCAGCCGGGAAAACTCTGCAGGTAGCTGCTGCTGCTGTCCTTGAAGTGGCCGAACAGCGCAATGCCCGCGCCATGGGGCACCAGGGCTTGCACGCCCTGGCGCACGGCTTCGACCCAGCGGGCTTCGTTGTAGTAGTCGCGCACGGGCAGACAGTGCACGCGTGCGCTTTCTTCTGGGGTCAGCGTGCCGCGCACCATGGCTTCGCGCTCCTGCCAGGTGAACGGGTTTTTCGGGCTGCGCGCCTGGTGGGCGCTGCCCAGCACGACCACGACCTGCCGGGCCTGCTGCAAGGCGGCCCGGAGCAAGGCCATGTGGCCGTTGTGCCAGGGCTGGAAACGCCCGATCAGGACGGCCGTGTGCGGCGGTGGAATGGCGGGCGGGGCAGAGGGATTGGCAGTGGTGGCCATGGGCTTGTCTCCAGGAGCGCGCCGGCCACCGCTGCGCGCGGTGGAGCACGGGCTGGGGCCAGGCAGGCAAATCGGTGTTTGCCAGAATGTCTTATTTTCGGATAAAAAATCAGGCTGTGCAGACAGTCCTGGCTATTCGTAGTGCGCGGCGATCGGCATTTGCCGGCCGGTGCCGAACGCGCGGGCACGTAGGCGCAGCATGGGCGGTGCCTGGCGGCGCTTGTATTCGCTGCGAAAAATCATGCGCTGTACCCGCTCCACCAGGGCCTGGCCGCCGGGCTGCAGCCGCAGTTGGTCGACGAAGTGGCGCGCGCTGGTGTACTCCTGGCAGGACAGGTGGCTGCCTTCGATCAGCAGCTTGAGGATTTCATCCAGCACTGCGTAGGGCGGCAGGCTGTCCTCGTCCTTTTGCCCTGGTGCGAGCTCTGCCGAAGGCGGTTTGTCAATGATGGCCTGGGGAATGAGCTCGCGGCCGGCCGTGGCGTTGAGGTGGCGCGACAGCGCAAACACTTCGGTCTTGTACAGATCGCCCAGCAGGCCCAGGCCGCCGTTGGTGTCGCCGTACAGCGTGCAGTAGCCCACCGAGACTTCGGACTTGTTGCCCGTGGTGAGCAGCAGGTGGCCGAAGGCATTGGAGAACTCCATCAACACCGTGCCGCGTATGCGCGCCTGCAGGTTTTCCAGCGGCAGGCCTTGCAGGGGGCGGCCGAAGCTGCGCATGAATTCGAGGGCGTAGCCATCGACGAGGTCGGCGATGGGGTGCCGGTGCAGGGTGATGCCGAGGTTGCGGCACAGCTGGACCGAATCGTCGACCGAGCCGGCCGAGGAAAAGCCCGAAGGCATGGTCACGCCGACCACGTTGTCCGCGCCCAGGGCTTCGGCGGCCAGGGCCAGGGTCAGCGCGCTGTCTATGCCGCCCGAGCTGCCGATCACGGCCTGGCTGAAGCCGCAGCGGCGTGCGTAGTCACGCAGGCCCAGCACGATCTGCTGGCGGTAGAACTCCATGGTGGGCAGGCCGGCGGCGGGCACGGCCGGCAGGGCCGCGCCCGCGCTGCTGGCGAAGCGGCCGTCCTCGAAGGCCAGGGTGGTCACCGTCTCCTGGAAGCGCAGGGCTTCGAACACCACGCCTTTATCGGTCTCGACGGCGAACGAGGCGCCGTCGAACACGATCTGGTCCTGGCCGCCGATCTGGTTGACATAGAGCATGGGCAGGGCATGGCGGCGGGCTGCGGCGCTGAAGATCTGGTGGCGCTGTTCGCGCTTGCCCAGGTGGCTGGGGCTGGCGTTGATGCTGACCAGCAGATCGGGAGCAGCATCGGCCATGCGCCGCAGCGGGTTGGTGGCGTAGTCGGCGCCGCTGTCGTTCCAGCCGTCCTCGCAGATCAGAAAGCCGACCTGGGTCTGGCCTATGCGCAGCACCTTGGCCACGTCGGGGCCGGGCTCGAAATGCCGGCGCTCGTCGAAGATGTTGTAGGTGGGCAGCAACTGCTTGTCGTATTGCAGGCGCACTTTGCCGCCCTGCAGCACCAGCAGGCTGTTGTGCAGCGGCTTGCCCGGGCCTTCGGCGGGCGTGGGTGCGCCCACCACCCAGTGCAGATGGGGCAGCTCGGCCGAGGCGTGGCGCAGCGTTTCCAGACCGGCCTGCACCCGCTGCAGGAAAGCGGCTTCGTCGAGCAGGTCGCTGGGGTAGTAGCCGCAAAGCGCCAGCTCGGAAAAGACCACCATGTCGGACTGCTCGTCGCTCGCCTGGCGCGCCGCCGCCAGCATGCGCGCCACGTTCCCGGTGATGTCGCCCACGGTGAAGTTGAGTTGGGCCAGGGTGATGCGCAGCATGGAAGTCTCCTTGTCAGGCGGGCTCAGGGTCGGGAATGCCGAACACCTGGCGCAGATAGGCCAGGTAGGTTTCGTCGGTGCACAGTGTCTTGCCCGGGCTGTCCGAGATCTTGGCCACGGGCTGGCCGTTGGCGTGGGTCAGCTTCATGACGATGTTCAGCGGCGTCAGGCCCATGTCATTGGTCAGGCGTGTGCCTATGCCAAAGCCCAGCTGGATGCGGTCGGCAAAGTGGTGGTAGAGCTGCAGCGCGCTGTCGAGGTTCAAGCCGTCGGAGAACACCAGGCGCTTGCTGTGGGTGTCAATGCGCAGTCGCTGGTAATGGGCCAGCGCTTTCTCGCCCCAGACCACGGGGTCGCCCGAGTCGTGGCGCAGGCCGTCGAACAGTTTGGCGAAGTACAGGTCGAAATCCTGCAGGAAAGCGTCCATACCCACGGTGTCGGTCAGGGCGACGCCCAGGTCGCCGCGGTACTCCTGCACCCAGTCTTCGAGCGCGGCATTCTGGAAGTCACGCAGGCGCACGCCCAGCGACTGGTAGCTTTGCAGGTATTCATGGGCCATGGTGCCTATGGGCACGATCTGCAGGTCGCGCGCCAGCAGCACGTTGGACGTGCCTTTGAACCACTGCGGCGCTTCGGTCGCGAAGCGCTGCACCACTTCGCGCTGCCAGGCGCCGGAAAAGCGCCGGCGCACGCCGAAGTCGAACATCTCGAAAGGGTGGCGACGCTGCACGGCGCCGGCCAGCGCTTTGAGCTGCGTGACCTTGTGGTCCAGGCGCGCGCGCCCTTCGCTCAGCGCGGCCTGGGCGTCGAAACGGCGGAAATACAGCTCGTTGACGATGGCCAGTACGTAGATCTCGAAGCCCATCACATGCACCTGGGGGCCGTGGGCCACGATCTGCAGGGTGTCGCCGTCGGCGCGCGCTTCGATGAACGCGCGCTGGAAACGGAAGATGCGCAGGAAGTCGATGAAGTCGCTCTTGATGAAGCGCAGCGAGCCGAGGTAGTCGAGCTCGTCCCGGGCAAACGACAGCGCGCACAGCGCATCGAGTTCGCGCTCGACTTCGGGCAGGAGTTCGGCCAGCGGGAAGTCGGGCGTGCTGCGGCAGACAAATTCGTAGCGGGCCTGGGTTTGCGGATGGCGGTGCAGCATGGCCTGCCACATGGTGAACTTGTACAGGTCGGTGTCGAGCAGGCTGGTGATGATGGGCGGCATGGCGGATAGGGAAAGTCGTTCAGTCCTGAAGCACCAGGGCGTCGCTGGTGATCGATTGCACGCCCATGGCATGCATGGCGGCGAAAAAATCCTGCTCGGCGGCTTCAAAGCCGGCCACCGGTCCCATGCAGTCGGTCAGCAGCACCAGTCGCCGCGCATGCCCAGGGGGCAGGTAGGTCACCAGGTGCTCGACAGTCGCGCGCACGCAATGGCTGCTGGCTTCTCCGGCGATGACCAGCAGGTCGGCCTGGGCCAGGCGGTCGAGCAAGGGCCGGTTGAGCTGAGTGGCCGGATCGGCCGGGTCCACGACTTCGGCCATCAGGGCGCTGTAATGCTCGGTCCAGGGGTTCAGGCCCTTGAAGATCTGGGAGACGGCTCGCTGGTGCTGGAGCTGCCAGGCGCCGAACACATCGAGCAGGTCGGCGTGCAGGCCATGGCCCCAGCTTCCGACTTCGCAATGCACGGGCCAGACCATCAGGGTGTAGCGTCCCTGGCGCTCGAGTGCATCGAGGTAGGCGAGGGCGCGCGGCAGGTGGGCCGGCAGGCGTGGCTGCCACTGGCCGGCGCGTACCTGGGCGGCGGTGATGGCCGTGAATGCAGGCACGTCGGCGCCATCGGCCTGCTGCCAGAAACCGGGGTGGGCGATATCGAAGCGCTGGTGCGAGTCCAGCGTGACCGTGATCTGGTCTATGTGCTGGCCTTGCTGGCGCAGCCAGCGGGCCAGGCGCTGCATGTGCTGGTGCGCGCCCGCCACCGGCAGGCTGGGTTGCGTGCGGCGTCCGTTGGCGTGTACCGGCCAGCAGGGCGTGGGCAGGTCACAAAAATCATTTTGCGGGTCGACGGCCAGCAGCTGGACGGAACGGGTCATGGCAGGGATCGTTACAAAGCGGCAAACGATCCCAGTGTAGACGGCCCCCCGGGTCTATGGGATTGTCTTGCGCAGGGCGCGCAAGCCCTGAGCCGCCAGCAGCCCGAAAACCACGGCCGTCAACAGCAGCAGCCGCGTGGTGCCGGTCGCGGCCGCGGCCCCGCTGGTCAGGCCCAGGGCGCCAGACAGCAAGGCGATGAAGGCAAAAATGAAGGGGGGTATCAGCATGGTTTTCCTCGGGTATGGGGGAAGTCGCCCAGGTGGCGCCAGCATGCTGTTACGTTAGGGGCGGACTCGCGCCGTCGCCGTAGGAGCGGGGCAGTGCTGCATGAAGTCCTGCCCCCACTCTCGCCCACTGCGTGTGGCTGCGCTGGGGGGCGGAGCCCCCCAGATGCATTTTTGCCTTTGGGGGCCGCCTTGGGGCGGCCCAGCGCCTGCGACGAAAAAGGCCTGCGCAATGGCAGGCCCTTTTCGTGCGGTCCGGCAGGCGCAAAGGCTTGCCGACTGTCAGCGGGACTTACTTGAGTCCGGCGGCGGCGCGCAGCAGCGCGGCCTTGTCGGTCTTTTCCCAGGTGAACTCGGGCTCTTCGCGGCCGAAGTGGCCGTAGGCCGCGGTCTTGCTGTAGATGGGGCGCAGCAAGTCCAGCATCTGGATGATGCCCTTGGGGCGCAGGTCGAAGTGCTCAGCCACCAGCTTGGCGATCTGGTCGTCGGGAATCACGCCCGTGCCTTCGGTGTAGACCGTGATGTTCATGGGGCGGGCCACGCCGATGGCGTAGGCCACCTGGATCTGGCACTGGCGCGCCAGGCCGGCGGCGACGATGTTCTTGGCCACGTAGCGCGCGGCGTAGGCGGCCGAGCGGTCGACCTTGGTTGGGTCCTTGCCCGAGAACGCGCCACCACCGTGGGGGCAGGCGCCGCCGTAGGTGTCGACAATGATCTTGCGACCGGTCAGGCCGCAATCGCCCTGGGGTCCGCCGACAACGAAGCGGCCCGTGGGGTTGATCAGGAACTTGGTTTCCTTGAGCCACTCGTTGGGCAGCACGGGCTTGATGATTTCCTCGATGATGGCTTCGATGAAGCTGGGCTTCATCTTGGTGGCCGTCTCCGACTGGTCGGGGCTGTGCTGGGTCGAGAGGACGACGGTATCGATGCTGTGGGGCTTGCCGTCCACATAGCGCATGGTCACCTGGCTCTTGGCGTCGGGACGCAGGAACGGCAGGCGGCCGTCCTTGCGCAGTTGGGCCTGGCGCTCGACCAGACGGTGCGCATAGTAGATCGGCGCGGGCATCAGCTCGGGCGTTTCGTCGCAGGCATAGCCGAACATCAGGCCTTGGTCGCCGGCGCCGGTGTTGAGCTCGTCGTCGCTGGCCTTGTCCACGCCCTGGGCGATGTCCTGGCTTTGCTTGTCATAGGCCACGAGCACGGCGCAGCCCTTGTAGTCGATGCCGTATTCGGTGTTGTCGTAGCCTATGCGCTTGATGGTGTCGCGAGCGACCTGGATGTAGTCCACATTCGCGCCGGTGGTGATTTCGCCGGCGAGAACCACCAGACCGGTGTTGGTCAGCGTCTCGGCTGCCACACGGGAATAGGGGTCTTGGGTGAAAATGGCATCCAGGATCGCGTCGGAGATCTGGTCTGCCACCTTGTCGGGGTGTCCTTCAGAGACAGATTCCGAAGTGAAAAGAAAATCGTTCGCCATTGAATAAACTCCTGTGTTCCAGCTTTTAGGGCGTTGGCCAAGCTGACGGAGCTCCGGCGAACGCTTTAGCAGAATTTTTTTACGTCGCCCTGCAAGTTGCTCATTTAACTCAGCGACCCTCTTATTTTAATGCCAAGCCTGTTTCGTTTCTTCTCGTTGCTGCCTTTGTGGCTATTACACGGTGTGGGCGCCGCCCTGGGATGGGTGGTTTTTGCCTGCTCAGGCACTTACCGCCGGCGGTTTTTGCACAATGCCCGCCAGGCCGGCTATCGGTTCTCCCAGATCAGTTCCGCCGTGGGCCATGCTGGCCGGTTGGTGGCCGAGCTGCCGCGCATGTGGCTGCAGGACGAGCCACCGCCGTGCGCGCTGGTCAACACCGAAGTCGTCGAGCAGGCCTGGGCGCGCGGCCGTGGCGTGGTGTTTCTGACGCCGCACCTGGGCTGCTTCGAACTGTCGGTGCAGGCGGCCGCGGGCCGCTGGAGCGCTGAACATGGCCCCATCACCATCCTGTACCGGCCGGCGCGCCAGGCCTGGCTGGCCGAAGTCATGGCGACGGCGCGCAACCGCCCCGGCGTGAAGGCCGTGCCCACGGCGCTGTCGGGTGTGCGCCAGATGATCAAGGCCCTGCGCCGCGGCGAGGCCGTGGGCCTGCTGCCCGACCAGGTGCCGCCCGAAGGGCAGGGCCTGTGGTCGCCTTTTTTCGGCCGTGAGGCCTACACCATGACCCTGGCCGCACGGCTGGTGCAGCAAACCGGTGCCACGGTGATCGTTGCCCGCTGCGAGCGCAAGCCCTGGGGGCAAGGTTATGTGCTGTATTTCGAGGAGTTGCCCGTGCCTTTGTCAGATTCGCTGGAAACCGCTGTGCTGGAACTCAACCAGGCCATGGAGCGGACCATTCGCCAAAGCCCTGCGCAGTACCTGTGGGGCTATGCGCGCTACAAAAAACCGCGTGCCGAGCAGCCCGCAGACACGCAGGTGGCGGCATGAGCGCGCGTTTTGGCGTCTGGGTGATGAATCTGCTGGGGCATTTGCCGCTGCGCTGGCTGCGCGCGCTGGGCTGGTTGCTGGGTCGTGTGCTGTTTGTGCTGGCCGTGCCGCGGCGCAAGATTGCACTGCGCAATCTGGAACTGTGTTTTCCGCAGATGGAGGCCGCGCAACGCAAGGCCCTGGCCCAGGAGAGCTTCGTGGTGTTCTGCCAGACCTGGCTGGACCGCAGCTGGCTGTGGTCGGCCCCCGAGGCCGTGGTGCGCCAGCGCGTCAAGCTCCAGGGCGCGCTGCATGAGCTCGAAGGCGATACGCCGACGATTGTCTTCGCGCCGCATTTCTACGGCATGGATGCGGGCGGACTGACGTTGCCGCTCAACACCACGCGGGCGTTCACATCCATTTTTTCCACCCATCCCAATCCGGTCATCGATGCCTGGTTCATGGGCGGGCGCCAGCGCTTTGGCGACGTGCGCATGCTCAACCGTGCCGACGGCGTCAAGCCCATCATTTCCAGCCTGCGCCAGGGCGGCCTGCTGTATCTGTTGCCCGACATGGATTTCGGCAAGAACGATTCGGTGTTCGTGCCGTTCTACGGCGTGCAGGCGGCGACCATTCCTTCGCTGTCGCGCTTTGCCCGGCTGGGGCGGGCCAAGGTCATAGGCATGTACACGCGGCTCACACCCGAAGGCTATGTGGCCGACATCACGCCGGCCTGGGAGGACTTCCCCACGGCGGATGCGGTGGCCGACACGGCGCGCATGAACCGCGAGCTGCAAAAATGGATAGACACCATGCCGGCGCAGTATTTCTGGGTCCACAAGCGCTTCAAGACCCGGCCTGAAGGCGAGCCCTCGGTGTATTGATTGCCCCCCTGAGCCGCTTACGCGGCTTCCCCCTCTCATCCTTCGGTGGAGGGGGACGACACCATCGCTGCGGGGCGGCCCTTGCTCGGTGTCCCCTTGCTGGGGCGCGCCAGTTGCATGGGCCGTGCGCAATGCTTGATTGAGACGTCTGAGTCCTCAGCGAGCGATGCAGTCATGGCTCAGCTGATGCTGCACAAAATGCTCCAGCTCGTCGATCACGCGGGCCGGGCGCTCATGCACCACCCAGTGTGAAGTGTTGCGCAGATGCTGGACCTGCAACTGGGGCACCCAGTCCTGCAGGCCGTCGAGCAGGCCAGGCTGCAAGGCCGGATCGCTCATGCCCCAGAGCACCAGTGTCGGCACATCCACGCGCAGCAGGGCTTCGGGCAGCTGCAAGCTCTGCAGATGGTCGGGAGCGCCGGGCTCGGGCGGGTACAGGGGGCTGATACCGTAGTAGTGGCAGGCGCCTTGCAGGCCCAGCGCCCAGTGCTGGCGGTATTGCGCTTGCAATGCCGGCGTGAGCCAGGCGGGCAGGTGGCCGTCGGGCTGCGCAAAAAAGTGGAAAGTGCGGCGGAAATCGTCCGCGGCCAGCAGCGCCGGCGCATCGGCGCGGCGCAAGAAACGCATATAGGCGCTGGCCTGCTGCTGCGCGGGATTGTCGCGCAGCTCACGCAACAACGCCCCCGCGTGGGGGGCGTTGAGAATCATCAGTCGCTGCATGCAGTCGGGATGCTGGCTGGCCACGCTCCAGGCCAGGGCGCCGCCCCAGTCGTGGGCGACGAGGCAGGCCAGGGGCGCCTGCGGGCTTTCCAGCGCGATCAAGGCCCGGATGTCCTGCACCAGATGCTTGGCATGGTAGGCCGTGACTTCGCTCGGGCTGCTGGAGCCGCCGAAGCCGCGCAGGTTCGGCGTCACGCAGCGAAAGCCGCCGTTTTCCGGCGCGGAAAAGTACGCCAGCATTTCATCCCAGATGAAGGCGCCCTCGGGGAAACCGTGGAGGAACATGAGCACGGGCCGCCCTGGCGCGCCGGCGGTGCGGCAGCGCAGGGTGATGCCGTGGGGCAGGACATGGTCGCAAGTCTGGATCATGAAGCTACTCAATCGGTAGCGTCCAGCGCTTGGGCGGCGCCTGCTCTGAACGCTATGGGGCCAGGGAATCCTCAGCGCTGTCCGTGGCAACGGATGGCTCGGCGGGCGTAGCCGCATCGGCAGGAATTGCCGGGTGCGACCATTGCCATAGTAGCTGAGCCACTTCGTCCACGCCTTGTCTCTTGAGGGCTGAGAAGATCTTCGCTTCTCCGCCGCCGGCTTGCAGTCGCGCAATCGACAAGGCCTTGGCCTGTTCGGCGCGGGTCAGCTTGTCGGCCTTGGTCAGCAGGATCAGGAACTTCAAGCCGTCTTCCACGCGCGGACGCACGGCCTCGAGCAGGGCTTCGTCGAGTTCGGTCAGGCCCAGGCGCGGATCGCACAGCAGCACGATGCCGGTGAGGCTGCTGCGGGTGATGAGATAGTTCACCATCACCTGTTGCCAGCGGATCTTGTCGGAGCGCGAAACGGCGGCGTAGCCGTAGCCCGGAAGGTCGGCGAGCACCGCGTCGGTGATGCCTTGGCGGCCCAGCGAGAACAGGTTGATGTGTTGCGTGCGGCCAGGCTTCTTGGAAGCGAAGGCCAGCTGCTTTTGCTGCGTCAAGGTGTTGATGCAGGTGGACTTGCCGGCGTTCGAGCGGCCGACAAAAGCGATCTCTGGAACGTCAATCGTGGGCAGATGGTGCAGTTGCGCAGCCGTGGTCAGGAAGCGCGCGGTGTGCATCCAGCCCATGGCGAGCTTGCCATCAATGGCGGGAGGAAGCGTGCCCGCAACCGGTGCGGGGGAGGAGTTCGTCATGGGTGGTATCAATGCTTTGGAGCCTCATTGTAGAATTACAAGGTTCGTGCACCTCAACAACAGACCCTCGATATGAAGTTGCTTGCCTCTTTGCTGACGGCCGCCGTTTTGGCTGCCTCCGCTTTTCCCGCCTTTTCGGCCGGAGAAACGCCCGCTGCACCGCAGACAAACGCCAAGCTGGACTTGGCAAAAGGAGGGGCAAGCTTTGCTGCAGTCTGCGCAGCATGCCACGGTGCGGATGGCAATTCCACCATTGTGGCCAATCCTGTACTGGCCCAGCAGCACCCGCAATATCTGCACAAGCAGCTGCAGGAGTTCAAGAGCGGCGTGCGCAAGGACCCCGTGATGCAGGGCTTTGCCGCCACGCTGTCGGACGAGGACATGAAGAATGTCTCCGCCTGGCTGGCGTCCCAGAAGGCCAAGGGCGGCTTTGCCAAGGACAAGGAACTGGTCGCCCTGGGCGAGCGCATTTTCCGCGGCGGCATCCAGGACCGCAACATCGCGGCCTGCGCCGGCTGCCACAGCCCCAACGGTGCGGGCCTGCCCGCGCAGTACCCACGTCTGGCCGGCCAGCACGCGGACTACACTACTAAACAACTGGTAGAGTTCCGGGACGGCAAGCGCGGCAACAGCCTGCCCATGACCCAGGTGGCTGCCAAGCTCAACGACCGTGAAATCAAGGCCGTGTCGGACTACATCGCCGGCCTGCGTTGATGGACTGAATCGTTTTATTGTTTTTTGTCCTGCTAGGGACAGGGAACCAAACGCCAACAACAAACCCCAATACGGGCGGGTCCATCCTTTGCAGTGATGGCCCCGCCTTTTTGCTTTCGGGCTTTGCGTTCTTTTTTCCATGCCAGACATTCCTACCCGCTCGACTTCTTCCTTTCGATCACAGGCTTGGCGCCGTGCCGTCGAGTTGCTGTCCTCGATGCGCTTTGCGATTGCATTGCTCACGGTGATCTGCATTGCCTCCGTGATCGGCACCGTTCTCAAGCAGCATGAGCCCGCGGTCAATTACGTGAACCAGTTCGGACCGTTCTGGTCGCAGCTGTTCCTGGCCTTGAAGCTCAACGCGGTCTACAGCGCCTGGTGGTTCATGCTGATCCTGGCCTTTCTGGTGGTCAGCACCAGCCTGTGCGTGGCCAACCATGCGCCCAAGTACCTGGCCGATCTGCGCACCTACAAGGAAAACATTCGCGAGCACAGCCTCAAGGCCTTTCGCCACCGCGCCCAGGCCGATGTGGCGGACAGCCCGCAGGAAGCCGCGCAGCGCCTGGGCAAGGTCCTGGCCACGGGGGGCTGGAAGGTCAAGTTGCAACAGCGCAACAGCGCGGCCGGCGAAGGCACGGGCTGGATGGTGGCTGCCAAGTCGGGCGCGGCCCACAAGCTGGGCTATATCGCCACGCACAGCGCCATCGTGCTGATCTGCCTGGGCGGGCTGTTTGACGGCGACCTGGTCGTGCGCGCCCAGATGCTGTTCGGCGGCAAGACGCCGTATACCGGCGGCGGCCGGGTGTCGGACGTGGCGCCGGAGCACCGTCTGTCCGAGCGCAATCCCACGTTTCGCGGCAATCTGATGGTTGCCGAAGGCACGCAGTCGAGCACGGCCATCCTGAACCAGTCGGACGGGGTGCTGTTGCAGGATCTGCCGTTTGCGGTGGAGCTCAAGAAGTTCATCGTGGAGTACTACTCCACCGGCATGCCCAAGCTGTTTGCCAGCGAAGTGATCATTCACGACAAGCTCACGGGCGAGCAGACCGCCCAGCGCATCGAAGTCAACCATCCCGCGCATTACAAGGGCGTGGAGATTTTCCAGTCGAGTTTCGATGATGGCGGCTCGTCGGTGAAGATGCGCGCCGTGCCCATGGACGGCACGGGCAAGCCTTTCACGGTCGAAGGCATCATCGGCGGTACCAGCGAGTTCACGCGCGCCGGCGTCGGCAAGGGCGATGGCAAGGACGCGCTGACGCTGGAATACACGGCGCTGCGCACCATCAATGTGGAAAACTTTGGCGGCACCGCCAACAACTCCGGCACCGACGTGCGCAAGGTCGACCTCAAGGCCTCGATCGATGCACGCCTGGGCGCGGGTCACAAGACCACCACCGAAAAAGTGCTGCGCAACATCGGCCCCAGCATTGGTTACAAGCTGCGCGACGCGGCGGGCCAGGCGCGTGAATACCAGAACTACATGCTGCCCGTGGACACGGGCGATGGCAATCCGGTGTTCCTGCTGGGCGTGCGCGACAACCCGGTCGATGCTTTCCGCTACCTGCGCGTGCCGGCCGACAAGGAAGGCACGATGGACACCTTCCTGCGCCTGCGCACGGCCCTGGCCCAGCCCGCCATGCGCGAGCAGGCGGCGCGCCGCTATGTGGCCAAGGCTGTCGACGCCGCACGCCCCGATCTGCGCGAGCCCTTGATGCAATCGACCTTGCGGGCGCTGGAAATGTACGCCGGAACGACGACCGCGACCGGCGAGAAGATCGGCGGCCTGCAGGCGGTTTCGCACTTCATGGAACAGAACGTGCCCGAAGCCGAACGCGGCCGCGCCAGCGAAGTGCTGGTGCGCATTCTCAATGGCGCACTGTTCGAGATGGCCCAGCTGCAGCGCGAAAACGCCGGCCTGCCGCCCTTGGACAGCGACGAGCAGACGCTGGCGTTCATGACGCAGTCGGTGTTCTCGCTCAGCGACGCCCAGTTCTATCCCGCGCCAATGACTTTCATGCTCGATGACTTCACGCATGTCCAGGCCAGTGTGTTCCAGGTGAGCCGCGGTCCGGGCAAGAATGTGGTCTACCTGGGCTGTCTGTTCCTGATCCTGGGCATTTTTGCCATGCTCTATGTGCGCG
Organism: Pseudomonadota bacterium; assembly: GCA_023622805.1. Lineage (GTDB taxonomy): Bacteria > Pseudomonadota > Gammaproteobacteria > Burkholderiales > Burkholderiaceae_C > Comamonas > Comamonas bellezanensis. The sequence continues at coordinate 16,342 of JAMNYN010000363.1, forward strand.
ATCGGCGCCTGTGGATCTGGCTTGCCCCCGCCGGCAAGGACCGCAGCCACGCCACAATGGCGCTATCCACCAACCGTAAGACAATGGATGGTGACAAGGAATTTGCCATGCTGGCTGAAAAACTCATTGGGGCCCAGCCTACCGCGCGCCACCCGGGAGCTTCTGAATGACGACCGCAACTACCACCATCACCCTGCACGAGGGGTTCTTTTCGCGCCGCAACTGGTTTGACTGGCTGTTTGCCGTGATTGTCACGGCAGGCGGGCTGTTTGCCCTGCAGCGCTATGCCGCCTACATGGACGGCTACGAAAAAGCGATTTTGCTGGGCACGATTCCCTGCGCCATCTGGCTGGGCTGGTTCTGGCGCCCGCTGCGGGTGCTGATGCTGGCCGTCGCCGGGTGCTCGCTGCTGGCGCTGGGCCTGTACCAGGCGGACGGGGCGGGGGATCTGGCCCGCGCCGACACCGTGTTCGGCCTCAAGTACTTCCTGTCGAGCCAGTCGGCCATCCTCTGGATGAGCATGCTGTTCTTCATGAGCACCGTCTTCTACTGGATAGGCATGTTCTCGCGCAACGAAGGCCGGACCATGTCGCTGCTGGGCTCGCGCATCGCCTGGGTGGCCGTCGCCATGGCGCTGATCGGCACCATGGTGCGCTGGTACGAAAGCTATCTGGTGGGCGTGGACATCGGTCACATTCCGGTGAGCAATCTCTACGAAGTGTTCGTGATGTTCTGCTGGATGACCACGGCCTTTTACCTGTACTACGAAGAAAGCTACGACACGCGCGCCCTGGGTGCTTTCGTGATGCTGGTAGTGAGCGCGGCCGTGGGCTTTCTGCTCTGGTACACGCTGGTGCGCGAAGCGCATGAAATCCAGCCGCTGGTGCCGGCACTCAAGAGCTGGTGGATGAAACTGCATGTGCCGGCCAACTTCATTGGCTATGGCACGTTCGCGCTGGCGGCGATGGTGGCGTTTGCCTACCTGATCAAGCAACAGGCCGGTGAAACCCGCTGGTACAAGCTCGCGCCCCTGTGGCTGCTGGGCATCGTGCTGTGCTTCGAACCCATCGTCTTCCGCCAGGGCGGAGCGACCGACAACACCAGCAGCTACTGGATGGTGTATTTCGGCATTTCGGCGATGATCGTGGCGGGCATTCTGCTGGCTCGCAACCACATCGCCACGCGCCTGCCGTCGTTCGAAATCCTCGACGATGTGATGTACAAGTCCATCGCCGTGGGCTTTGCCTTCTTCACCATCGCCACCGTGCTGGGCGCGCTGTGGGCCGCCGAGGCCTGGGGCGGCTACTGGAGCTGGGACCCGAAGGAAACCTGGGCGCTGATCGTCTGGCTCAACTACGCGGCCTGGCTGCACATGCGCCTGGTCAAGGGCCTGCGCGGCACGGTGTCCGCCTGGTGGGCGCTGACCGGCCTGGGCGTGACGACCTTCGCTTTCCTGGGCGTCAACATGTTTCTCAGCGGCTTGCACAGCTACGGCGAGCTGTAAGCCTTGCGGGCTTGAATGAAAGAGCGCCCAGCGATGGGCGCTTTTTTTTTGCCGGGCCGACGCCCCCTCGGGCGGGCAGTGAGGCAAGCGTGGGGGCCAATTTTTATCGCCAAGCAGGTTGAACCAACCACGGTCACAATGCATCAGACAAGGCCATTGGTCCAAGGAACCGCCATGCTGATACGAACCGATAGCGACGGCTTTAATCACCCCCTGAGCAGTGAAATCACGCCGCAGCCGGTCTACGAAGAGCGGCGCCAATGGCTGCGCACCATGGCCGCAGGCGCGGCCGCGGGCTCGCTCGCGGCCTGGGCCGGGCGCGACGCGCTGGCGGCGGTACAGCGCCCGGGCAAGCTCGCCGCGCTCGCGGGGCAACCGAGCCAGGTGGCCGGTGCGAACACCATGGAAGCGCCCACGGCCTATGCCGATGCTTCGCAATACAACAACTACTACGAGTTCGGCCTCGACAAGGCCGATCCCGCGCGCAACGCCCACACCCTGAAGACCACGCCCTGGACCGTCAAGGTCGAAGGCCTGGTGGCCAAGCCCGGGACCTTCAGTCTCGAGGAGCTGCTGCAGCTCAGCCCCCAGGAAGAGCGGATCTACCGCCTGCGCTGCGTGGAAGGCTGGTCCGTGGTCATTCCCTGGGTGGGGTACTCGCTGGCGCAGTTGCTGCGCCGCGTGCAGCCGCTGGGCAGCGCCAGATACGTGGAGTTCGTCACGCTGGCCGACCCCAAGACCATGCCGGGCCTGCGCAGCGGCGTGCTGGACTGGCCGTATACCGAAGGCCTGCGGCTGGACGAGGCCA
>JAMNYN010000642.1 GCA_023622805.1 Pseudomonadota bacterium
TGTCAAAGAAGGAGATCCACCGATGCCTCAAACGCTATATCGTGCGCGAACTCTATCCGCTCATCCTGGCTGATTTGGCTGAATCCTCACTTGGCCCTTGACATAGGAGCGTCACGGCATTCCCGGCATCACCAAACCTGGCTACGGCAACGAAACCCAGGTGGGGATGCGTGAACACCGGCAGTTGGCGTCAAGAATGCTGCAACGCCTGGCTACGCATTGGCAGGCCGTCGAAAAGCAAGGCAGCCGAAAGATCGTCGTAGCGTCTTCCGGCAAGGGACGGGCCGTCGACAGCGCAGGTTTCTTTGTGGAGGGGATCAAGACCGCACGCCCCGGGCTGGTCTCGGCCCTGAACGCTCCCGTCGCCGAGGTGGATCGATTTGCCCTGTATTTCCACAAGCTGGATGCCAGCTCCGATCCGACGAACGCTCCGGGTCGTCCCCAGGTTCTCAGCGACAGCCAGGGCTACCGGCACTACCTCAAGAAAGATGTGGAACTGCGCGCTGCGCTCGCGCAGTTGAAGCAAGCCCCGGAAATCAAGGCGGCAGCGCGCGTGGTGCTCGGCCGATTGTTCAAGAACGAATTCATCGACAGACTGGAGCGCCATGTCTATCGCTTCACCAACTCAGGGACCCTGAGTTTTTCCAGCGATGACGGCGCATTCACGTCCTCGTTGACTGGCAACCAGAAGGCCAGCATCGAGAGTGCCGTCGACGCGGCGCACGCCATCTACGACCTGTACGCCATCGCGCCAGCCTTGCGCAATGAGATCGCCCTGGATTTCATCCCGTACATGCCGGCGAGCCAGGCCGCCGTGTTTGCCGGACTGAACGACGCAGTGAATTTCTACAAGAAAGGTCCGGGCATCGCCGAGAAAGGGGAAGTCACCTTCGCCATGGCGCAGTTGCTGGCCGATGACTTCTTCGCGGAAGTGGATGCGATTGCCAAAGGCGACTACCGTCATGCGGCGAAGTTGCGTTTCGCCCATGCGGAGACGGTAATCCCCCTGGTTTCACTGCTGCAACTCAAAGGCATGGCCGAGCAGCAGCCGCTCTCCACGCTCTACAGCTATGCCGGTAACTCCTGGCGCGGAGAAGTGGTGAGCCCCATGGCGTCAAACATGCAATGGGATGTCTATCAAAACAGCGCCGGCCGCCTGATCGTGAAGTTGCTCTTCAACGAAAAAGAGGCTGAGTTCAAGACGGAATGCGACCGTGCCAAGCTGAGCGGAACCCAGTCCTTCTACGATTTTCAGGACCTGAAGGCGTGCTACGCCAAGCCATAGGCGCGCCGAGCCTTGCGTACACCGCAAGGCCCGTTCATGCTATGGCCGGGCCGGATCAGGCCAGATTCGGCGCCAGCAGACTGCGCAGCTCGGCTTCGTCCATGCCCCGGCGCTTGGCCATGTCGATCAGCTGATCGTCGCCGATCTGGCCCACGTTGAAGTAGGCCGCATCGGGGTGGCCCAGGTAGAAGCCGCTGACGCTGGATGCGGGCATCATGGCCAGGCTTTCGGTCAGGGTCATGCCGATGTCGGAACACTGCAGCGTCTCGAACAGCGCGATCTTGGCGCTGTGGTCGGGGCAGGCCGGGTAGCCGGGCGCGGGGCGTATGCCCAGGTACTTTTCCTTGATCAACTCGGCGTTGCTCAAGGCTTCACCCGGCGCATAGCCCCAGAGGTCGGTGCGCACGCGCAGGTGCAGGCACTCGGCAAAAGCCTCGGCCAGTCGGTCGGCCAGTGACTTGAACAAAATGCCCGAGTAGTCGTCGAGCTGGTCGACGAACTCCTGCTCCTTCTTCTCCATGCCCAGACCCGCCGTGACGGCGAACAGGCCGGCGTAATCCTTGATGCCGCTGTCCTTGGGCGCGACGAAGTCCGACAGGCAGCGGCTGGGGCGCATCACGCCGTCCACGGCCTGCTTTTCGGTCTGCTGGCGCATGCCGTACCAGGTCAGCAGCACTTCGCTGCGGCTGTCGTCGGTGTAGAACTCGATGTCGTCGCCCACGCTGTTGGCCGGGTACAGGCCGATCACGCCGTTGGCCGAGAGCCAGCGTCCGCTGATGATCTTCTGCAGCATGGCCTGGCCGTCGGCCATGACCTTGCGCGCTTCCTCGCCGACGATGGCGTCGTCGAGAATCGCCGGATAGGGGCCGGCCAGATCCCAGGTCTGGAAGAACGGGCCCCAGTCGATGAAGCGCGCGATCTCGTTCAGATCGAAGTTCCTGAACACGCGCCGGCCCAGCGCGCGCGGCGCCGCCGGCACGCGCGTGAAATCGACTTTGGCGGCATTGGCGCGCACCTTGGCCAGCGGCCACATCGGCACCTGCTTGCGGTTGGCATGCTGCTGGCGCACCTTGTCGTAGTCGGCTTGCAGCGTGTCCAGGTACTCCTGCAGACCGTCGCCCAGCAGGCTTTGTGCCACGCCCACGCTGCGCGAAGCGTCGGGCACGTAGATCACCGGGCCGTCGTACCTGGGCGCGATCTTCACCGCCGTGTGCACGCGCGAGCAGGTCGCGCCGCCGATCAGCAGCGGCATCTGGCGGTCGCGGAAGTACGGGTCCTTCTGCATTTCGCCGGCCACGTACTGCATCTCTTCAAGGCTTGGCGTGATCAGGCCCGACAGGCCGATGATGTCCGCCCCCTCTTCCTTGGCCTTGGCCAGGATCTCGTGGCAGGGCACCATCACGCCCATGTTGACCACTTCGAAGTTGTTGCACTGCAGGACCACGGTGACGATGTTCTTGCCGATGTCGTGCACGTCGCCCTTGACGGTGGCGATGACGATCTTGCCCTTGGAGCGCACGTCCTGGCCCGCGGCCTGCTGCTGGCGTTTCTCTTCCTCGATGTAGGGCACGAGGTGGGCCACGGCCTGCTTCATCACGCGCGCCGACTTGACCACCTGGGGCAGGAACATCTTGCCCGCGCCGAACAGGTCGCCGACCACGTTCATGCCGGCCATCAGCGGGCCTTCGATCACGTGCAGCGGACGGCCGCCGCGCGCCAGCACCTCCTGGTAGGCCTCTTCGGTGTCGACGGTGATGAAGTCGGTGATGCCGTGCACCAGCGAGTGCGCCAGGCGCTGGGCCACGGTCACCGGGTGCTCGGGCGTGCCGCGCCATTCGAGGCGCTTGCTTTCGTCCTTGGCGCCGCTGCGTGCGGTTTCGGCGATCTCGACCAGGCGCTCGCCGGCGTCGGGGCGGCGGTTGAGCACCACGTCCTCGACGCGCTCGCGCAGGATGGGCTCGATGTCGTCATAGACGCCGACCATGCCGGCGTTGACGATGCCCATGTCCATGCCCGCCTGGATGGCGTGGTACAGGAACACGGTGTGTATGGCTTCGCGCACCGGGTCGTTGCCGCGGAAGGAGAAGGACACGTTGGACACGCCGCCCGAAACCTTGGCACCGGGCAGGTTCTGCTTGATCCAGCGCACGGCTTCGATGAAGTCGACGGCGTAGTTGTTGTGCTCTTCGATGCCGGTCGCGACGGCGAAGATGTTGGGATCGAAAATGATGTCTTCGGGCGGGAAACCGACTTCGTCGACCAGTATGCGGTAGGCGCGCTCGCAGATCTCGGTCTTGCGCGCGAACGTGTCGGCCTGGCCTTTTTCGTCAAACGCCATGACCACGGCGGCCGCGCCGTAGCGCTTGACCAGCTTGGCCTGCTGCTTGAACTGCTCCACGCCCTCTTTCATCGAGATGGAGTTGACGATGCCCTTGCCCTGGATGCAGCGCAGGCCGGCTTCGATCACGGCCCACTTGGACGAGTCGACCATGATGGGCACGCGGGCGATGTCGGGCTCGGAGGCGATCAGGTTCAGGAAACGCACCATCGCCGCCTGGCTGTCGAGCATGGCTTCATCCATGTTGACGTCGATCACCTGGGCGCCGTTTTCCACCTGCTGGCGCGCGACGGCCAGCGCATCCTCGAACTGGCCGTTGAGGATCAGGCGCGCAAAGGCCTTGGAGCCGGTGACATTGGTGCGCTCGCCGATATTGACGAACAGCGTGTCCTCGCCGACAAACACGGGCTCGAGGCCCGACAGACGCATGGGGGGAAGAGAAACTTCAGACGACATACAGCTCACCTGCTCAAAACTAGGGCAATCAGGTGAGCGTCGTTGCGGGAAAGAGGACACCAAGCCTGACGACAAGACCGGCCCAAAGGCCGGCCCCGTCGCTGCAACGCTCCTTGGGGTCAGGCCGGCATTTTAACGGTGCCGCGCGCCGCTTGCAGCCATGCCCCTTGCGCCGGTGTTTTACTTCGCCGTCGGCATGACGAATTCAGCGCCCTTGCCAATGCTTTCGGGCCAGCGCTGCATGATGCTCTTTTGCTTGGTGTAAAAGCGCACGCCTTCTTCGCCGTAGGCATGCATGTCGCCGAACAGGCTCTTCTTCCAGCCGCCAAAGCCCTGCCAGGCCATGGGCACGGGAATCGGCACGTTGATGCCGACCATGCCCACCTGGATGCGACGGCCGAACTCGCGCGCCACGTTGCCGTCACGCGTGAAACAGGCCACGCCGTTGCCGAACTCATGGGCGTTGACCAGATCCACGGCCTGGACGAAGTCGGGCACGCGCACGCAGGCCAGCACCGGGCCGAAGATCTCTTCCTTGTAGATGCGCATTTCGGGAGTCACATGGTCGAACAGCGTGCCGCCCAGCCAGAAGCCCTGGTCGCAGCCCGCGCCCGCCTTGGCACCGTCGAAGCCGCGGCCGTCGACCAGCAGCTGCGCGCCTTCCTGCTCGCCGGAAGCGATATAGCCGGCGATGCGCTCCAGCGCCGCACGCGACACGATGGGTCCCATTTCGGCGTCCAGGTTCTCGCCGTCGAGCACCTTGAGCGTCTTCGTGCGCTCGACCAGCTTGGCCACGACCTTGTCGGCCACGTCACCGACCAGCACGGCCACGCTGATCGCCATGCAGCGCTCGCCGGCCGAGCCGTAGCCCGCGCCGATCAGCGCATCGACCACCTGGTCGATGTCGGCATCGGGCATGACCACCATGTGGTTCTTCGCACCACCCAGGGCCTGCACGCGCTTGCCCAGGCGGGCGCCGGTTTCGTAGATGTAGTTGGCGATGGGCGTGGAGCCCACAAAGCTCACGGCCTTGACGTCGGGGTGCTCGATCAGCGCATCCACGGCTTCCTTGTCGCCCTGGACCACGTTGAACACGCCGTCGGGCAGGCCGGCCTTTTGCAGCAGCTCGGCCATCATCAGCGAGGCGGTCGGGTCGGTGGGGCTGGGCTTGAGCACGAAAGTATTGCCCGCGGCAATCGCCACCGGGAACATCCACATCGGCACCATCACCGGGAAGTTGAACGGCGTGATGCCCGCGACCACGCCCAGCGGCTGGCGCAGCGTCCAGTTGTCCATGCCCGTCGACACCTGTTCGGTGAAGTCGCCCTTGAGCAGTTGGGGAATGCCGCAGGCGAACTCGATGATGTCGATGCCGCGCGCGACTTCGCCCTGGGCGTCGGTGAACACCTTGCCGTGCTCGGCGGTGATGGCGTGCGCGAGTTCGTCCTTGTGCTGGTTGACCAGATCCAGGAATTTGAACATCACGCGCGCGCGGCGGATGGGCGGCGTGTCGGCCCAGGCGGGGAAGGCCGCGGCGGCCGAGGCCACGGCAGCATCCACATCGGTGCGGTTGGCCAGCGCCACGGCACCGGTCACGGCACCGGTTGCGGGGTTGGTCACAGGCTGCGTGCGCAGGCTGTTGCCGGCCACGCGCTGGCCGTGGATGAAGTGGGCGATGGAGGCCGTGGAGATGGCTGCGTTCATGGAGGGAATCCTTGGGTCGTCGGTGAACAATGGCCAAAGTGTAGGCAAGCCCCTGCGCCCTGCCCAGTCCTCTGGGATGAATTGATTGTTTAAATTGGTGAACAATGGCGCCATGAATTCCAACGATGCACTGAAAACCGAACAGCTCTGGTCGCACCTCTGGTGGCTGGTGGTGCTGGAGCAGCAGGGCAGCTTCACGGCCGCGGCCGCGCGCCTGGGCGTGAGCAAGGCCGCGGTGAGCCAGCACATCGCGGGCCTGGAGCGCGCGGCCGGCGTGCCGCTGGTGCGCCGCACCACGCGCTCCATGCTGCTGACCGACGCGGGCCGCCACCTGGTGCAGGACACGCGCGACGCCTTTGCCCAGATCGCCGGCAGCTTTTCCCAGGTGCGGGACCTGGCCGATGCGCCGCGCGGCAGCCTGCGCGTGACGGCGCCCGTGGCGCTGGCGCGCCAGCACCTGGTGCCGCGGCTGCCGGATTTTCTCGACCGCTACCCCGACATCCAGCTCGAACTCGATCTGTCCGACCAGCTGCGCCCGCTGTCTCAGGACGGCCTGGACCTGGCCATACGCCACACCAGCACGCCGCCCGACAACCATGTGGCCTGGGCGCTGTGCAGCAGCCATTCATTGCTGGTCGCGAGCCAGGCCTACCTCGACCGCCACGGGCCCGCGCCCGCCGCGCCAGAAGACCTGCGCCAGCACCGCTGCCTGCACTACCCGCGCGGCCACGAGGCCGCGGCCTGGACCTTGCAGCGCCTGGGCCGGGGCGCGTGCGCCAGCACCACCGTGCCCGTCAGCGGCCCGCTGGTGGCCAACAACAGCGAAGCCCTGCGCGACGCGGCCATCGCCGGCCTGGGCATTGCGCTGGTGCCCGACTTCAGCGCCCAGGCGGCGCTCGCCGCAGGCCAGCTGGTGCAGGTGCTGCCGCAGTGGCGCCCCGTGGGCGCCTTCAGCCCGACGATCTACGCCATGCGCCCCTATTCAGCCCATGTGCCGCGCGCCGTGGCGGTGTTCGTGGAGTGGCTGCGCGCGGAGTTCGCAAAGGGATTTGCGCCAGGCGCGCAGCCCTGAAACTGGCATGCCCCACCCCAGGGGCAGCGAGGAAGGGCAGCCCCGCACCGAGGCTGCCGTCCCCCTCAGGGGGAAGCGTCGAAGACGCTCAGGGGGTGCCTAATTTTTAAGCTTTGATACCCAGCTTGTTCACCAACTGCTTGAACGTCGCGTTGTCGCGCGCAATCACTTCGAGGAAGGCCGGCTGGTCCAGATAGCCTTCGCCCATGTTCTGCTTGGCCATGGTGGCGCGCAGCTCGGGCTCCTGCAGCGTGCGCGCCATGACGGTGCGCAGCTGCTGGATGATTTCCGGCGGCGTGTTCTTCGGTGCCGCCAGACCGCGCCAGCCGCCGATCACCAGATCAATGCCGCGCTCCTTGAGCGTGGGCACCTGTTCCCAGCCCGCCTGGATGCGCTTGTCGCCCATGATGGCCAGCGCGCGGATCTTGCCCGCCGCCACGTAGGTCGCGACTTCCACCGGCGTCACCGCCACGGCTTCGATGTGGCCGCCCAGCAGGTCCAGCACGGCCGGATTGGCGCCGCGGTAAGGCAGGTGATTGAATTGCACGCCGGCCTTGTCTTCGAGCGCCGCCGCCGCCAGATGGCCCAGCGAGCCCGGGCCGGCATTGCCAATGCGCACGCCGCCCGGGTTCTTCTTCGCCGCGGCGAGAAAGTCTTCCACGGTCTTGAACGGCGAATCCGCGCGCACGGCAATCGCCGCCGGATCGGCGTTCAGGCGCGCAATCGGCTGCACGTCGTCCGAAGTGATCTTGGTCACGCCCATGTGCGGAATCATGGTCATTTCCACGGTGATGATGGCCAGCTTGTAGCCGTCGGGCTTGGCGGCCGCGAGCTCGGACCAGCCGACGGCGCCGCTCGCTCCCGCGCGGTTCATCACGATCACGCTCTGCGGAAAATGCCGGCGCATGGTTTCGCCCATGGCGCGCGCCAGCACGTCGGTGCCGCCGCCGGCCGCGAACGGCACGATCAGCTCGACGGGGCGCTGAGGATAGGGCGCGGTCTGCGCCCAGGCGGGCAGGCTGGAAGCGGCAGCCAGGGCGGCCAGACGGCGGCCGAAGCCGCGGCGGTGCATGGATTGGGTCATGTCTCTTTCCTCGTTCTTCTCGGCAGTGCTTCAGTCCAGCTGGATGCCGGCCGAGCGGATGACTTCGCTCCACAGCTTCTGTTCGCTGCGCACGAAATCGCCGAACTCACGCGGCGTCATGGCCATGGGCTGGATGCCGATCTCCTCGAACTTGGCGCGCAGCGCGGGCTGGGCCAGGGCCGCGTTCAAATCCTTGTTGAGCCGCTGCACCACGGGCGCGGGCAGCTTGGCCGGACCGACGAAGCCCTGCCAGGCGTAGGCCTCGAAGCCGGGCACTCCGGCCTCGGCCATGGTCGGCACATCGGGCAGGATGGCCATGCGCTGCGGCGTGGCCACGGCCAGCACGCGCAGCTTGCCGGCCTTGATCATCGACAGGCTGGGCGGCAGATCGACGAACATGGTCTGCACCTGGCCGGCCATCAAGTCCTGCAGCGCGGGCGCCGAGCCCTTGTAGGGCACGTGCAGCAGGTTGCTGCCGGTGCGCTGCTTGAACAGCTCCAGCGCCACATGCAGCGGCGAGCCCGGGCCCGACGAGCCCGAAGTCACCTGGCCCGGATGGGTGCGCACATGGGCCAGGAACTCGCGCATGTTCTTCGCCGGGAAGTCGGGGTGCACGGCCAGCACCAGCGGCATGCGGCCCAGGCCGCCGATGAAGCTGAAGTCCTTTTGCGCGTCGTAGCTGAGGCTGCGGTACATGGCCGGATTGAAGGCCAGCGTGCCCGAATCGGCCGTGCCCACGGTATAGCCATCGGCGGGCGAGCGCACGATTTGCGTCGCGCCGATGATGGTCGCCGCGCCGGGCTTGTTCTCCACCACCACGGTCTGGCCCAGCTCCTTGGACATGCCGATCGCCAGGTTGCGCGCGATCACGTCGGTGGTGCCGCCCGGGGCATAGGGCACGACCCATTTGACGGCCTGCTGGCCCGGAAAAGCCGTCTGGGCCTGCGCCATGCCCGTGGTCATCAGGGCCGCGCCGAGTACTGCGATGAATTGCCGTTTTTGCATGTCTTGTCTCCTGGTTTTTTGATTTTTTTGCCCCATCACGGGGCGCTTTCACAAGGCTGCGGCCTACGCCGCCGCCACTATCCATTCATGCGCCGGGTCATTGCGGAATGCCCAGCGGCGCTCCGGTCCGGCCATGGTGTTGAGGTAGTACAGGTCGTAGCCGTGCGGCGCGACGCAGGGGTGGTAGCCGCGCGGCACCATCACCGTGTCGCGGTGCTCCACGGCCATGGTTTCGTCCAGCGAGCGGTCGTCGGTGTAGACGCGCTGGAAGGCGAAACCCTGCTGCGGATTGATCTGGTGGTAGTAGGTTTCCTCGAGCACGGTCTCGGCATGCGGCTGGGCCGGATCGCTGCTGTCGTGCTTGTGCGGCGGGTAGCTCGACGAGTTGCCTGCGGGCGTGATCACTTCGACCACCAGCAGGCTTTCGGCCTGCTCGGACTCGGGCAGGATGTCGCAGACAAAGCGCGTGTTGCTGCCCTTGCCGCGCACGCTGCGCTTCATCTGTTCGGGCGTGATCACGCGCTCGGGGTGCAGGCCCTTGGCGGGCGCAAGGCTCAGCGCGACTTCGGCCTCGGCCGAGGCGCTGATGTGCACGCGGCGGCCCGGCGGCACATACAGCGCCGCGGGCGCGCGCTCCTCGAACACCGAGGCGCGGTTGCCCAGCGCGCTGTACAGCACGCCGCCCACGCGCACATCGACGCTGCCCGCGAGCACCGTGAGGCACAGCTCGAGACCGCCGGTGTGCAGCGCCTCTTCCTCGCCGGCCCGCAGGCGCAGCACCTTGAAACTGATGTGGCGCCAGCCCGCCGACGCGGGCGTGATGTCGGTGACGATGCGGCCCGGCTGGGCCTTGACGAGAAGACTCATGCCATGGCTCCTTCGCGCACTGCGCCTTGTTCTGCACCGGCCGGCGTGCGGCACGCGCGCCAGCCCGCGATCAGCGCGCGGAAATTGGCCGCGACCTGGGCGTGCAGGCCTGCGTCGTCGATCTCGCCGCGCAGCCAGGCCAGGGCCGGCGCCGACCAGACGCTGCGGCCGATCATGAAACCCTTGACCAGCGAGGCCGGCGCCTGGGCGAACGCCGCGATCAGTTGGTCCACGGGCTGCGACAGCCCCAGGATCACCGCGCCGCGGCAGTAGGGGTCGCGTGCCTGCACCAGCGCCTCGAGCGCCAGCCACTGGGCGCGCGACATCGCGCCGACCTTCCACCATTCGGGCTTGAAGCCCAGGTCGTAGAAACGTTCGATGGTCTGCACCACGCACTCGCCGCTGTCGCCGGGCGCGATCTGCTCCTTGGGCGGAATCACTTCGAGCAGCAGTTCATGGCCGCTGGCGCGTGTCGCTTCCCACACCTGCTGCAGCCACTCCTCCTGCTCGGCGCGCAGCGCGGCCGCGTCCTGCGGGTGGTAGAACACCAGGCATTTGACGGTCTGCTCGCGCGGCCAGTGCTGCAGCTGCGAGGCCAGCGAATGCGTTCCGTCGAAACGCAGCGGGCGCGAGCCCGGGCGCTCGATGGGCCGGCCCACCCACCAGCCGCGGCCGGTGGCGTCGTGCAGCGCGGCTTCGCCTATGCGGCCGTCGATCAGCACGCCCATGCGGCCCTTGCAGCCCGGGTCGTTCTCGACGTCCTCGACCACGCGGTTGATCAGGCGCTTGAGGCCGGGCAGGCGCGCGCGGTCGACACCGGCCTGGTCGGCCAGGTCCTCGAATTGCGAGCGGTGGTCATAGGCCAGCACGCACAGCTCGGGCCAGGCGGGACGCGCGGCCGTCACACGGTGCAGATGGGCCAGTTGCGGGTCCTGGTCGGGGCGCACATGGCGCCGGCCCGAGAACCAGTGCGCGAGTTCGGCCGGCGTGGGCATGGCCGGCGCGCAGCCGTGGCGCGAGACCACGATGGCGCCACAGGCGTTGGCCATGGCCGCGGAGTCGGCAAACGACTTGCCGCGCAGCAGACCGGCCAGCAGGCCCGAGGCGAACGCATCGCCCGCGCCCAGCACGTTGAGCACTTCTATGCGCTCGCCCAGCACCGTCAGCGCGTCGTCGATGGCCGCGGGAATCGCGCCGTCGATGATCGAGCAGCCCAGCGGGCCGCGCTTGACGACGAACACCGCGGCCGTGCATTCGCGTGCGCGCCGCAGGCTGGCCATCAGGTCGCCTTCGACGCCGCCGGCGATCATCCATTCCTCTTCCGTGCCTATGATCAGCTCGAACAGTCCCAGCTGCTGCTGCAGATGCGCGCTGACCTGGTCGTTGCCTATGTAGCGGGTCTCGCCGTCGCCCTTGCCCGTGAGGCCCCACAGCACGGGGCGGTAGTCGATGTCGAGCACGCGCACCAGACCGTGGCGGCCGCCGATTTCCAGCGCCTTGCGGCTGGCGGCGAGCACGCCGGGCGTGCTCAGATGGGTACCGGTGATCACCAGGCTGCGGCAACGCGCCAGGAATACCTCATCGATATCGTCTGCGCACAAGGCCATGTCGGCACAGTTCTCGCGCGCAAACAGCAGCGGAAACGTATCCTGGTCCTTGATGCCCAGCAGCACCATGGCCGTGAGGCGCTCGGCGTCGACCTTCACCTGGCTCACGTCGCAGCCTTCGCGCTGCAGCGTGTCGCACAGGAAGCGGCCGTTCTGCTCGTTGCCCACGCGCGAGATCATGGCCGAGCGCATGCCCAGGCGGGCCGTGCCGAAAGCGATGTTCGCGGACGATCCGCCGAGGTACTTGGAAAAACTGCTGGCGGCCTCGAGGCTGCAGCCGATTTGCTGGGCGTAGAGGTCGACGGCCAGGCGGCCGAGGCAGGCCACATCGAAAGGACGGTCGGCGGGGAAAGACAGCGTGCTCATGGTTTCCTTGTTGGTCACACCGGCAGCGCGCAGGCCCCACCGGATAATCTTCGCGAACGGATGATAATCCGATATAGAAAATATTTTCTAAATTTATGAAAAATAGAATAAAGCCCCAGGAAGAACCAGCGGTTCCTGCATCCCCTGCGGGGTTTGTGGATACCCAGGCCTTTCTGGTGGAAGTGCAGGCGCAGTTCGACGCTCTGAGCCGCCAGCTCAAGGCCATTGCACGTCATGTGGAAATGCACCGCGACCGACTGGTGCTCGACGGCGTGCAGGCCACGGCCGAAGCCTGTGGCGTGCAGCCTTCGGCCGTGGTGCGCTTTGCCAAGCATTTCGGCTTTTCGGGCTACTCCGAGCTGCAGGCGCTGTTTCGCGCCGACGCCGAACGCCAGCTCGCGCCCAATCGCGGCTACCAGGAACGCATTCGCGACCTGATCGTGCCCGGCGCCCAGACCCTGGCCGCGGGCCAGCTGGCGCGCGAAGTGATCGCGCGCAGCGTGGACAGCCTGCAGGCCTTGCAGCGCCAGCTGCCCGACGACCGCTTCGAAGCCGGCGTGGACCTGATGGTGCAGGCGCCCGCGATCTGGCTGGCGGCGTCACGGCGCGCGTTCCCGGTCGGCGCCTATCTGGCCTACGCACTGCAGCACACGGGCAAGTCCGTGCACTGGCTCAACGGCCTGGGCGCGATGCAGCAGCTGGAGCTGCGCGCGCTGCGCCCGGGCGACGTGATGCTGGCGATTTCGTTCGCGCCCTATGCCCAGGAAACGCTGGATCTGGCCCAGGCGGCCGTGGCCCGGGGCGCGAAGCTGCTGGCCATCACCGACAGCCAGCTGAGCCCGCTGGCAGCCCAGGCCAGCGTGGTGCTGGTCGCGCAGGACGGCGCCACTTTCGGCTTTCGCTCGCTGACCAGCACGCTGGCGCTGGCCCAGTCGCTGTTCCTCGGCCTGGCCTACCGGTTGGAGCTGGCCTACGAAACGCCCGCGACCGACACGCCCTGAAGCGCCGTCTTGATGCTTTCTTGATACCTACCGGATTCTTCTTGCCAAGACCTTGATACCCCCCCGCCTAGCATGGACGCATGTCAACGGGAGGTATCCATGGACTTCGTTTTTATCGCGCTCGGCGGGCTGATCTGGCTCGTGGCGTATGGGCTGGCGCAAGCGTGCGCGCGCCTGCAGGCACCAGAGGCTCAATCATGAGCGGCTGGAACATTCTGGCCGCCATCCTGGCCGCGGGCCTGCTGGTCTACCTCGTAGCGGTGCTGCTGCACCCGGAGGACTTTTCATGACCAACGGCGCATGGATACAACTGACGGCCTTCCTGGTCGTGCTGCTGGGCCTGGCCTGGCCATTGGCGCGTGCGATGGAGGCCGTCGTCGACGGTCGCTTCGCGCTGGGTCGGCGGCTGGAGGCGCCGCTGTGGCGACTGGCCGGCGTGCGTCCCGAGGAGGAAACCGGCTGGCTGCGCTACGCACTGGGGCTGCTGGTCTTCAACGGCCTGGGGCTGATCGCCGTCTACGCACTGCAGCGGCTGCAGCTCATGCTGCCGCTCAACCCCCAGGGCTTTGGCGCGGTCTCGCCGGACTCTGCGTTCAACACCGCCATCAGCTTTGTCGCCAACACCAACTGGCAAGGCTATGGCGGCGAATCCACCATGGGCTATCTGGTGCAGATGCTGGCGCTCACGGTGCAGAACTTCCTGTCGGCGGCCACGGGCATCGTGGTCCTGCTGGCGCTGGTGCGCGGCTTTGCGCGCCACTCCTCCAAGGTCATAGGCAACGTCTGGGTCGACCTCACGCGGGTCACGCTGTGGGTGCTGCTGCCCTTGTCGCTGGTGTTCGCGCTGGCATTTGCCAGCCAGGGCGTGATCCAGAACCTGTCGCCTTACGTGCAAGCGCAGACACTGGAATCCCAGCAATGGCAGACGCCCCGTCTGGATCCGCAAGGCCAGCCGCTGCTCGATGCCACGGGCCAGCCGCTGATGGACAACGCCAGCGGCGCCACCCAGACCCTGGCCATGGGGCCGGTTGCGTCTCAACTGGCGATCAAGATGCTGGGCACGAATGGCGGCGGCTTCTTCAATGCCAACTCGTCCCACCCCTACGAAAACCCGACGGCGCTGAGCAACTTCCTGCAGATGCTGGCGATCTTTCTGATCCCCGCGGCGCTGTGCTTCGTGTTCGGCCGACAGGTCGGTGACGCGCGCCAGGGCCTGGCGATTCTCGCGGCCATGACGCTGCTGTTCGTGGCCTTCGCCATACCGGCCACGCTGGCCGAGCAACAGGGCAACCCGGCGCTCACCTCGCTGGGCGTGGACCAGATCGCCAGCAGCACGCAATCCGGCGGCAACATGGAAGGCAAGGAGGCACGTTTCGGCATCAACGCCAGCACGCTGTTTGCCGTTGTGACCACGGCGGCCAGCTGCGGTGCCGTCAACAGCATGCACGACAGCTACACGCCGCTGGGCGGCATGGTGCCGCTGGTGCTGATGCAGCTGGGCGAAGTGGTCTTCGGCGGCGTCGGCACGGGCCTGTACTCGATGCTGGTGTTCGCCCTGCTGGCGGTGTTCATCGCCGGCCTGATGATTGGCCGCACGCCCGAGTACCTGGGCAAGAAGATCGAGGCCGGCGAAATGAAGCTGGTGGCGATCGCCATCCTGGTCACGCCGCTGCTGGTGCTGCTGGGCACGGCCACGGCCGTGATGACCGAAGCCGGCCGCGCCGGCATTCTGAACCCGGGTCCGCACGGCTTCACCGAAGTGCTGTACGCACTGACCTCGGCGGCCAACAACAACGGCAGCGCCTTCGCCGGCCTGTCGGCCAACACGCCCTTCTACAACACGCTGCTGGGCCTGGCCATGTGGTTCGGACGCTTCGGCGTCATCGTTCCGGTGCTGGCACTGGCCGGTGCGCTCGCGGCCAAGAAGCGCCTGGCAGTCACCGAGGGCACGCTGCCCACGCACGGCCCGCTGTTTGTCGCGCTGCTGATGGGCACGGTGCTGCTGGTCGGCCTGCTGAACTACGTTCCCGCGCTGGCCCTGGGCCCGATTTCCGAACATTTGCTGCTGTGGCAGTCCACCAGGAGCCTGCCATGAGCCGCCCCACCCTCCACCTCTTCGATCCGGCGCTGGTCAAGCCCGCCCTGATCGCGGCCTTCGCCAAACTCGACCCGCGCGTGCAATGGCGCAACCCCGTGATGTTCGTCGTCTACGTGGGCAGCCTGTTCACCACGGCGCTGGCCATTGCCCAGCCCCAGGAATTCACGGCCGCCGTGACCCTGTGGCTGTGGTTCACCGTGCTGTTCGCCAACTTCGCCGAAGCCCTGGCCGAAGGCCGCAGCCAGGCCCAGGCTGCGGCGCTGCGCAGCCTCAAGAAGCAGACCTGGGCCAAGAAGCTGCGCGGCAGCTATGAACGCAGCTCGTCGCAGGACCCGCTGGCCTGGCTGCCCCTGGAAGCCGACCTGCTGCGCAAGGGCGACGTGGTGCTGATCGAAGCCGGCGACATCGTGCCGGCCGACGCTGAAGTCATCGACGGCGTGGCCTCGGTCGACGAGAGCGCCATCACCGGCGAATCGGCGCCCGTGATCCGCGAATCCGGCGGCGATTTCTCGGCCATCACCGGCGGCACCCGCGTGCTGTCCGACTGGCTGGTGGCGCGCGTTTCGGTCAATCCCGGCGAGACTTTCGTCGACCGCATGATTGCCATGGTCGAGAACGCCAAACGGCAGAAAACGCCCAACGAAATAGCGCTGACCATCTTGCTGGTGGCGCTGACCCTGGTCTTCCTGGGCGTGGTGGTGACGCTGCTGCCGTTCTCGGTGTTCAGCATCACGGCCAATGGCACCGGCGAGCCCGTGGGTCTGGTGGTGCTGGTCGCGCTGCTGGTGTGTCTGATCCCGACCACCATCGCCGGCCTGCTCAGCGCCATCGGCGTGGCCGGCATGAGCCGCATGATGCAGGCCAATGTGATCGCCACCTCGGGCCGTGCCGTGGAAGCCGCGGGTGACGTGGACGTGCTGCTGCTGGACAAGACCGGCACCATCACCCTGGGCAACCGCCAGGCCAGCGCCTTCATTCCCGCGCCCGGCGTGACGCATGCCGAGCTGGCCGACGCCGCGCAACTGGCCTCGCTGGCCGATGAAACGCCCGAAGGCCGCAGCATCGTGGTGTTGGCCAAGCAGCTGTTCAATCTGCGCGAACGCGACGTCGCCGCCCTGGGCGCGCAGTTCGTGCACTTCACGGCCCAGACCCGCATGAGCGGCGTGGACATGGACGGCGGACGGCGGTTGCGCAAGGGTGCGGCCGAAGCCATACGCCAGCATGTCGCGGCCCTTGGCGGCAGCTTTCCTTCGGCCTTGCAAAAGGCCGTGGAAGAAGTTTCGCGCCGCGGCAGCACACCGCTGGTGGTCGCGGATGGTGTGCGCGTGCTGGGCGTGGTCGAGCTCAAGGACGTGGTCAAGGGCGGCATCAAGGAGCGCTTTGCCGAGCTGCGCCGCATGGGCATCAAGACCGTGATGGTGACCGGGGACAACCGCCTCACGGCCGCCGCCATCGCCGCCGAAGCCGGAGTCGACGACTTCCTGGCCGAAGCCACGCCCGAAGACAAGCTCGCGCTGATCCGCTCCCACCAGGCCGCGGGCCGGCTGGTGGCCATGACGGGCGACGGCACCAACGACGCTCCCGCGCTGGCCCAGGCCGACGTGGCCGTGGCCATGAACTCCGGCACCCAGGCCGCCAAGGAGGCGGGCAACATGGTGGACCTGGACAGCAACCCGACCAAGCTCATCGAGATCGTGGAAACCGGCAAGCAGATGCTGATGACGCGTGGGTCTCTCACCACGTTCAGCATCGCCAACGACCTGGCCAAGTATTTCGCCATCGTGCCCGCGGCCTTCGTCAGCACCTACCCCCAGCTGTCCGCGCTCAACGTGATGCAGCTGACCAGCCCGGCCTCGGCCATCCTCTCGGCGGTGGTCTTCAACGCGCTGATCATCGTCTTCCTGATCCCGCTGGCGCTCAAGGGTGTGCGCTACCGCGCCGTCGGCGCCGCCGCGCTGCTGCGCCGCAACCTGGCCCTCTACGGCCTGGGCGGCGTGATCGTCCCCTTCATCGGCATCAAGCTCATCGACATGGCCATCGCCGCGCTCGGCCTGGCCTGAAGTCCCACTGCAATCGGAGCACCCCATGGTGAATTCTTCTTCCTCTCCCCAGCCGGCCACGCCGGCGCCCACAGGCGGCATCCTGCGCCCGGCGCTGACGCTGTTCGCCGTGCTCTCGCTGGCCTGCGGCCTGCTCTACCCCCTGGCCGTCACCGGCCTGGCCCAGGCCGTGTTTCCACACCAGGCCCAGGGCAGCCTGGTGGTCCGGGACGGCCAGGTCATGGGCTCGACGCTGATCGGCCAGTCGTTCACCGATCCCAAGCACTTCTGGGGCCGGCCTTCGGCCACCGCCCCCATGGCCTACAACGCCGCGGCCTCGGGCGGCTCCAACCTGGGGCCGTCCCACCCGGCGCTGGCCGATGCAGTGAAGGCGCGCATCGCGGCCCTGCGTGCGGCCGATCCGGGCAATACCACGGCCATTCCCGTGGACCTGGTCACGGCCTCGTCCAGCGGGCTGGACCCCGACATCAGCCGCGCGGGTGCCGACTACCAGGTGGCCCGCGTGGCCCGTACCCGCGGCCTGCCGCAGGCACAGGTCCAGGCCCTGGTAGAACGCCATACCGAAACGCCCTGGATGGGATTTCTGGGCGAGCCACGGGTGCATGTGCTGCCGCTCAACCTCGCGCTGGACCAGCTGGACCAGCCCGCCACCCGGCCGTGATAATCCAGTCTTGACACCTCCGCGAAAAGGGCGAGCCCCATGTTGATTCCCGGCGATTCCGTGCGCCCCGACCCCGACGCGCTGCTGGCGCGCATGCGCGCGCAGGAAGCCCAGGCGCGGCGCGGGCGCTTGAAGATTTTCTTTGGCGCTTCGGCCGGCGTGGGCAAGACCTGCGCCATGCTGATGGCGGCGCGCGTCGCCCAGGAGCAGGGCACGGCGCTGATCGTGGGCGTGGTCGAGACCCACGGCCGCGCGGACACCGAAGCCATGGCGCGCGAACTGGCGCAACTGCCGCCACGCATGCTGCCCTACAAGGACCGCATGCTGCCCGAGTTCGACCTCGACGCCGCGCTGGCCTTCGGCGCCCAGCATCCTGGCGCGCTGATCCTGGTGGACGAACTGGCGCACAGCAACGTCGCCGGCTCGCGCCACCCCAAGCGCTGGCAGGATGTCGAGGAGCTGCTGGACACGGGCCTGGATGTCTGGACGACCATGAACGTCCAGCACCTCGAAAGCCTCAACGACATCGTCAGCGGCATCACCGGCATACGGGTCTGGGAGACCGTTCCCGACCACCTGTTCGACAACGCCGACGAAGTGGTGGTCGTGGACCTGCCGCCCGACGAACTGCTCACGCGCCTCAAGGAAGGCAAGGTCTATCTGCGCCCGCAGGCCGAGCGCGCGGCCGGTCATTTTTTCCGCAAAGGCAATCTGCTGGCCCTGCGCGAGCTCGCCTTGCGCCGCACCGCCGACCGGGTGGACGACGAAATGCGCGCCTACCGCCGGGCCGGCGCCATCCAGCCGATCTGGGCCAATCGCGAAGCCCTGCTGGCCTGCATAGGCCCGGGCGCGCACGCCGAAAAAGTGGTGCGCACCTGCGCGCGGCTCGCGGCCCAGCTGAGCGTGCCCTGGCATGCGGTGCACGTGGAAACGCCAGCGACGCTGCAGCTGCCCGCCGCGCGCTACGACCACGCCTTGCGGGTGCTCAAGCTGGCCCAGGAACTGGGCGCGACCACGGCCAC
>JAMNYN010000508.1 GCA_023622805.1 Pseudomonadota bacterium
AGACGCTCAACGTTCTAGCTATGCGGGCGAAAACGTCAGGGCGTTAGGCCCGGAGCTGTGATAGCGGTGTCGTTAGGCATCCGATGGAATGACAAGTTGGGTCGACTGACCCAAGGATGTGACAACCATGTGGCATGGAATAAGTTACTGCTAGCCAACATCAAAAGTGATTTACAAAGCTGAGAATCGTCGACCAGGCCAGCTCAAGCAAGGCCCACGCAGAAAATAATCCTTTCACCACAAAAAAAAGCGCGCCAGCGAAAATCAACAAAACAATGAGGTGCATAGCCTTCATGCTATAAATTCTCCCGGAAAACCCAATGCAGTGTCCCGCCAGACCTGCAGAATCAACTGGGTGGCGTGAGATATCTGGGCGCCAATTTTCCCTGCAATTGGCTTGTAGCTTGGTTTTTCACCCCTTCTGTTGTTCAAGAATCTTGGTATAAAAATCCGCGAAACCCTGCATCCTTAAGCCAAGCGCACTATAGCTTGCGAATGATTGGAACCCGGATTTTCAATGGGCATGTGTGGTCCCTACCGATATGCCGTATCGTGTACCTTTGACCGCTTTTGGGTGAGCTTTGAACCGATCCCTCTGGGTCGGCAGCAGTCCACAACGCGGGGTTGCTACCGCTGCAAAGCAGGCCCCATGCAAGCTGCACCTTTGGCTCGCTAAGCCGCAGAGGCCTGCGTTCAGCTAGCTCTGGTAACGCAGGTGAACAAGGGGATAAGGGCGCCCCTGTGAATCCACCGCCGAACGTCCAGTTTCAACGAACCCCATCCGTTGATAGAAGCCAACCGCTTGGGAGTTCTGCATGTTGACGTCTGTGCTCAATGCCCCGTGCAGCGCCAATCCATGCTGCAACAACTGGCGGCCGATGCCAGTGCCACGGACATCAGGTTCGATGAACAGCGCCTCCATGTGCGTGCCATCGATCAGCATGAAGCCACGGGGCTGGTCATGTTCATCGACAGCAACTGTCACCGGCGCATGGGGCAGAAAACCGACCACTTCGGCATCAATTGCCTTTCGATCTTCGGGACTGAGAAAGTGATGGGTAGCGTCTACGGAACGCCGCCAAAGGTCAACAAGAGCGGCACCATCTTCAAGACATGATGTGCGGAGTGTGTACATGGCAACTTTGCAAATGATTCAGCGTTGTGTGAAGTATGACGGTTCACACCTGCAACGTCGTCTCGGCCCTGTCCAATACCGGGCGAGCCCTGGACTTGCGGCATAGAACTAGTCCAAGTTTGTATCCGCATCCCCTGCTGGTCAAGATTGCATCGGCCCTAACAGTCACGCATTCAACGCGCCATCGCAGGGGCGTGCCGAAGGTTCAGTGCCGTTGCGCAGAAATTCCTGCAGTTGCAGGCTTGCCAGGAAGAGTCCGTGAACGACCGGGACAGCTCCATGCCGACAAAGGCTACGACTACAAGCGAGGCCGTTTCCACCTCATATGGCCAAGCATCGCCAACCGGATTGCCAGACGAGGCGTCGAAAGCAGCGAGCGGCTGAGCAAGCACCGCTGGGTGGTGGAGAGGACGCACAGATGGGTTGCAGGCTTTGGCAAGCTGCGCATCCGCTCCGAGAGGCGGCAGGACATCCACGAGGCGCTACTGAAACTGGCGGCAGCCATCATCTGCGCGCGCTTCGTGGATCGTTGGTGTCAGCCACTCTGAACACCGGCCTTCATGGACGTTCCTCTGAAGTCGACACACTTCGGAAAAGACCTATCCAGGCGAACTTGTATGAATAAACAGTAAAATTTTGACCTTGATAGTTTTCACAAAGGTCCAGAAATGTCCGGAGAGCTCGAACAAGAAGCTGCCTCAGTCTTCGAAGACCGCTTTTGGCATCACAACGGCTGGGAGGCCCGCGTCATCAAGAATGAAGACGACGATGGCTGGGCCGTCTCAATGATCCAGGACGGCCAAGTTGAGCCAAGCCTGGTCGGCCCATGGACCATGGGCCGCGACAAGAAAAACCCTAAGCCACTTGACGTTTCTGCCTTCAACACACTCGTAAAGACTGCCCACGAAGTCATGCGTCGGCATGAGCAGCACCTGGCAATGCAGCTGCACCAGGACATCCAGATCGTGGTGAACGGATCGCGCGTGACCATCTCTCTCGATATTGAGCCCGATGAGGACAATCCCTCCGCTACCCTCACCGCCACTGCAGGGAATGGCAGCGAGTTGGCCAAGGTTCGAGTCAGGCCGGACCATAGCCTCACCCGAGCGTCTGCGCAACGTTGGGCAGATGCAGGCTATCCGCGTCCTGGCGAGGACTGAGCTTAAGGCCGCGCCGACTCGCGCGGCTGCAATGGGTCGGTACCCCCAGTTGGCCGACCGTTACAGCGGCCATTGAACCCGAGGGCACCTTAGCCCTTGGTCGGCGGAGGCAAGGGGCAGGTCACGGAGGCCCTGCACGATGTGTCGAAACTACCGCCTGCGGTCCGACAGGAGGCCCCAGACGCCCAGGTGCGGCGTCGCTCCCGCCACTCAAGCCTTCACTTCGACCACCTGTTCGAAGCCGCCGAAGATCATGCGTTTGCCGTCGAAGGGCATGGGTGGGTTGCCGGGTGCGGTCGGATCCATGCGCGGGTCTTCCATCATCTTCTTCATGCCAGCGTCGCGCGTGGCCTTGTCCGGCCACTCGACCCATGAAAAGACCACCGTCTCTTCGGCCTTGGCCTGCACTGCGCGGCGGAAATCGGTGACTTTGCCATCGGGGACGTCGTCGCCCCAAGCTTCAATGACACGAATTGCGCCCAGCTCGATGAATATCGAGTCGAGCTGGCGCGCGTGCTCGATGAACTTCTGCTTGTTGGCGGTGGGAACCGCGATCACGAAACCATCGATGTATGACATGTCTTCACTCCTGTTAGGTTGACCGGTCGTGCGCCCGCCTGAGGGCAGCTCCGACGGCAAGCCCAATCGACGCAGCCTTCCTGGCAGGAGGATCTGCGCCCTGTGGCGGCGCCTTCAGCTTAGACGCCTTGGCCTCGCCTGTCACGCCGGAGCAACCCGAGCAGGGGCTTTCAACAATTCCCGCTCTCGGACCGCGGTCTGCTCGCCAATATCTAGAACACCATTGACTGCAACTCCGAGGCAATCATTTCCATCAATGCGCAAATCGAGAACCAGGAGTTATCACAGATCTTTTAACTTTGCGTGAGGACTTCGCGATCGCAGCTTCGTAAGCTGATGGGCATTGAACCAAGAAAGCCAATGCAATGACAACCCGACGCCACCTGATCCTGTGCGCAGCCAGCTCCGCCGCCGCGCTCTCCGCTGGGATGTTCCACCGCCGCGCCACCGCAGCGAC
Organism: Pseudomonadota bacterium; assembly: GCA_023622805.1. Classification (GTDB taxonomy): domain Bacteria; phylum Pseudomonadota; class Gammaproteobacteria; order Burkholderiales; family Burkholderiaceae_C; genus Comamonas; species Comamonas bellezanensis. The sequence goes on from JAMNYN010000508.1 coordinate 3,332, forward strand.
CGAGACCTTCGAAATCAGCTACTCCGACGCGCAGTGGCGGGCGCGGCTCAGCCCGCAGCAATATGCGGTGCTGCGCCAGGAGGGTACGGAGCCTCCAGGCAGCAGCCCGCTGAACAAGGAACATCGCTCGGGGACCTTCTCCTGCGCAGCCTGTGCGCTGCCGTTGTTCGCATCCACCACCAAGTTCGACAGCGGCACCGGCTGGCCCAGTTTCTGGAAACCGTTGGACAACGCTGTCGCCACCCGCAAGGACCGAAGCTACGGCATGGTGCGTACCGAAGCCCACTGCCGGCGCTGCGGTGGTCACCTAGGTCACGTCTTCGACGACGGGCCACCCCCGACAGGACTGCGCTACTGCATGAACGGCCTGTCGTTGACCTTCTCGCCCAAGCCCGCCTGAGCTGCTGGTCGCCAGGAAAAACAGCCATGTTGCTGTTTGCCTCACCTGTCTGGACGGCGAGCCCAAGTCGCACACCCTGGCATCAACCCCAGATAGGCCTGCGCCGCCGACGTGCCAGAATCAAATCATGAGCACCTCAACCTCCTCCTTTCTCTCCAACGCGGACGGCACCCGGGTC
>JAMNYN010000763.1 GCA_023622805.1 Pseudomonadota bacterium
CTTCCTGCGTGCCGCTTTGCTGCATGAAAATGCTCAGCTCGCCCAGGCGAATTTCCTGCTGCGCGAGCAGACTCGCGGAATCCAGGCCTATGTTTTCAGCGAGCTGCGTCAGCAGCTGCGGGTAGGAAAGAGACATGGCGTGGGCGACTCCGTGGATGAAAAATCGGTATCCAACGGTGAGTAACCCCTGACATACCGAAGTTCCCTGGCGCCAGGGCAGGCCGTCAATCGGTCCTGCGCCCCTGCATGGCCCACAGGTGCGCCCCCAGCAGCGCACGCCAGGGAGCGAAGGGCGCAAGCCATGCCTGGGCCTGGGCCGGCGTGGGCAGCGCGCCGGGGTCGACCAGGCCCTGGTCTGCCAGCAGCCGCTGTATGCCCCGGCGCACGGCCACATCGCCGTGCAGCGAACCATCGAGCCAGCCAAAGCCGCGCAGCAGCGTATAGCTCACGGTCCACGGCCCTATGCCCTTGATGGCCAGCAAGGCCTGGCTGATCTGCTCGGCCGGCACCACGGTCTGCGCGGCCCAGGCCGCCAGCGGCAACTCGCCGGCCAGCTGGGCCTGCGACACCGCCAGCAGACTCTGGGCCTTGGCCAGGGACAGGCCCGCCGCGCGCAGGCGCTCCGGGCCCAGCGCCAGCACCTGCGCGGCCTGGGGATGGCAGTACAGACCGCTGGCATGGCGCAGGTCGGCGGCGAGAATCAGGCGCCGGCGCAGTGCCACGGCGGCCGCCACGCTGATCTGCTGGCCCATGATGGCCCAGGCCAGCGCTTCGAACGGCGTGCCCACCACGGCCACGCGCAAGCCGGTCTGCGCCCTGAGCACCGCTCCCAGCAAGGGATCCGCATCCCAGCGCGCTTCGAAAGCCGCGATATCCTGCGTCAGGCCCAGCATGCGGCGCAGCAGCGGCAGACCCTCCTGCGCGGCCAGTTCCGGGTCGCCGCCGTCCATCTCCCAGCGCACCTGGACCTCATCGGCCGAGAAGACCATCTGCACGCAGACCGGCCGGTCCTGCCACCACAGGCCTTTGCGCAGCGATGCCGGCCCGACCTGCTCGGCCAGCGCCTCGCGGTCGCGCGCATGGAAAGCCAGCATGTCCTGGGCACGGTAATGCGCGGGCAAAGGCAGGCGCCAGACTGGCCCGCGGGCTCCCTCTTCGAGCAAGTTCTTGGTCATGGCGCTGCAGCTCCTGTGGCAAGACCCGCCATGGTGCACCATCTGCAAGCACCGCGCCCAACGATGGCGACCGAAAGCAGGCCCAGTGCAGCCTATGATGTGAAACCGGCTTTTTGTGTAGCTCCCATGACCTCCCACACCCCTCCTCCCGCTCCCGAGTCCATCGTGCATGCCGAGCGAGCCCAGCTCGACTTCAGCCAGAGCATGAGCTACGGCGACTATCTGCATCTCGACCAGATCCTGAACGCGCAAAAGCCGCTGTCGCCCGATCACAACGAGATGCTGTTCATCGTCCAGCACCAGACCAGCGAGCTTTGGATGAAGCTCATGCTGCACGAGCTACGCGCCGCCATCCACCATGTCGCGCTCGACGAGTTGCCCACGGCCTTCAAGATGCTGGCGCGCGTGTCGCGCATCATGGAGCAGCTGGTCCATGCCTGGGACGTGCTGGCCACCATGACGCCGCCCGAGTACAGCGCCATCCGGCCCTACCTGGCGCAGTCCAGCGGCTTCCAGAGCTACCAGTACCGCTGCATCGAGTTCTCCCTGGGCAACAAGAACGCCGCCATGCTCAAGCCCCACGCCCACCGGCCCGAGCTGCTGGCCATGGTGGATGCGGCCTTCCGCGCGCCCTCGCTCTATGACGAAGCCTTGCGCCTGCTCGCGCGTCGCGGCATTGCCGTTCCGGCCAGCCATGTGGAGCGTGACTGGACCCAGCCCTACACGGCCGACGCGGGCGTGGAACAGGCCTGGCTGACGGTCTACAGAGATCCGCGCCAGCACTGGGACCTGTACCAGCTGGGCGAAGAACTCACCGACCTGGAAGATGCATTCCGGCTCTGGCGCTTTCGCCATGTGACCACCGTCGAGCGGGTCATAGGCTTCAAACGCGGCACGGGCGGCACCGGCGGCGTGAGCTATCTGCGCAAGATGCTGGACATCGTGTTGTTCCCTGAAATCTGGACGCTGCGCACCGAACTCTGAGATAGACGACCCGCAGCACCGCAGGCGACAGGCCCCAGCGCTAATCCCTGCTAGGCTGCGGGATAAGGAAAATTTGCGTTGTGAACCAGCCTGCCACCTCTCCCCCGACATCCACCCCAGCCTCCCACGGCGCCGCCGCCGCCCCACCCCGGCTGCCTCCGCGCGCGGCCTGGGCCATGCTGCTGGTGCTGATCAGCGGCTTTGCACTGAGCCAGGCCTACCGCACCGTCACCGCCATTTTTGCCCAGGGCCTGCAAGCCGACTTCGGCCTGTCGACCGCGTCCCTGGGACTGTTTGCCAGCCTGTTCGCACTGACCTTCGGTGCCGTGCAGCTGTTCATGGGCGTGGGCATAGACCTTTACGGCCTGCGGCGCACGGTGCTGGTGACCGCGCCCCTGTGCGTTCTCGGCGCGGTCATTTCCGCCTGGTCGCCCAACTACGCCTGGCTGCTGGCCGGCCAGGCGCTGATCGGCCTGGGCTGCGCTCCCGCCTTTCTGGCCTGCACGGTGTTCATCGCCCGCCATTTCACGGCTTCACAGTTTGCGCTGGTGTCGGGCATCAGCCTGGGGCTGGGCGGTGTCGGCATGCTGTTCACGGGCACGCCGCTGGCCTGGCTGGTCGAGCGTTATGGCTGGCGCAGCGGCTTTGCCCTGCTGGGCCTGCTGTCCGCTCTGTCCTGGCTGTTGATCGCCTGGAAAGTGCACGAGCCGCAAGGCAGTGCGAGCACCGCACCGCGCCAGAGCTGGCTGACGGCCATCCGTGAATTCGGCGCCCTGCTGACGATGCCCCACAGCTGGGGGATCCTGTCCCTGGGCCTGGTGACCTACGCCTCCTTCCTGACCCTGCGCGGCCTGTGGCTGGGCCCCCTTTTCATGGAGCGCCATGGCTGGTCGCTGGTGGCCAGCGGCAATCTGGCGCTGCTGGTCTCCGTGATCTCGCTGGTCATGCCCGGACTGTTCGGCCGCATGGACCCCGGTCCCCTGCGCCGGCGCCACTGGATGGTGAACTCGGTGATGGCGACCGCCGTGCTGTATGCGGTCCTGGGCCTGCTGCACGCCGCCTGGCTGAATGTGGCGCTGATCATCATCATCGTCATCTGCTCCGGCTCCTCGGTGCTGCAATACGCCAATGCGCGCTCGTCCTTCCCGCCCGAAGCCACGGGCCGGGCCATGGCCCTGCTCACCATGGCCATGTTTCTCGGCGCCGGGCTGATGCAATGGCTGACCGGCCTGTTCGCGTCCTGGGCCCAGCGCTACGGCTTCGACCCCTACGCGGGCGTGATGCTGGGCATTGCCGGCATGCTCGCCCTGGGCGCCGCGGGCTTCCAGGCCATGCCCATGTCCGAACACCTGTCGAAAAGCAAATAGCCCCTACGCGGGCCGCCCTACGCGGGCCGCCCTACGCGGGCCGCCCCCTCGGGGTCGGCTCACGCCTGGTGGAATTCCGACGTGGTGTAGGTCAACGGTTTGCTGATGACCGGCACCGGCGCCTTGTCAGGGGTATAGCTGTCCAGATCGTCGAAGCGCAGTGTCACCGAGGCCTGCAATCGGGCTTGCGCATCCATGTGTACGATCCCGGAATTGAGACTGTTCAGCAGCGGCTTGGGCTCATCGGCGCTGTTCTGGTACAGGTAATCGATGGTCACCTCCACCGCCCCACCGGGCAGGCTGTGGACCGCATAGGACTGCGTCCCCCCGATCACCATCTGGCCTGCCCCCACCGTGCCCAGCGACTCCTGGTGGACGAACCGGCTGATCCAATCGGCGGCCACGGGATTGTCTCCACAGGCTTGCACGAAAGCGCTGCAGGCTTGCTCCAACGTGGACGGTTGGCCGTTGGCGTGGGAAGGGATGTGGCCCGGCCGGCCCGTGCCCGGATAGTCCGTGCCGTTGATGGCAATGCCATTGCGATTCCAGTCCTTGGGAGCTTCGGCATAGACACCGGCTGGAATCGTATGCGTTCCCGAGGTATTTTCGGGCGCGTATGGCGTCAGCACGCCTTGCGCCTTCGCCGCGCGACCCTCCAGCGCCACGCAGTCGCCATGCACTTTGTCCAGGTGCGCGCTGCTCGGGCGCAGATCGACAGGCAGGCCCGTTTCCTGCGCGCCCGGCAGACGGCCCAGCACATAGTCCAGCGAATTCTGGATGAGACGCAACAAAGCGCGCCAACCGCTCGCACGGCCTTGGCCCAGGTCGTCCACCCGCTGCGCGCTGGTCGACAGTTCAGGCCGGCCCGAGCGCTCCAACCGCAGGAGCATCGTGCCCTGCTGCTTGCCAAACACGATGGCGCCGCTCTTGCCCGGCAGGCGGCGGTCATAGTCTTCGATCCCCAACTGCCCGCCGCTGGCCGACGACCCGCCGCCATGGGGCGACACCCGGGAGTACGCCAAGGGGCTGTCCTGCAGGAATTGGTAGACCGCATTGTGGGGATCCTGGAACACACTGCCCGCTTTGGATGGCAGCCCCTCCTTCCCGACCTTGCCATCGGCTGCGTGCTGCTGGCCCTGTTGCACCGCGCAGGCGGCCACATACCAGGCGAGGGCGCGCGAGACTTCCAGATTGGGCGTCAGCACCACGGGCGGGTTCACCGTTTCCACCACGACGGCGCCCTGCCGCTTGCCTACGCCCGTGGGCACAAGCGAAATGGCGTGGAACGCCTGCTCGCCCAAGGCCACATAGGCGGTGATTTCCCTGGGGGAAAGATTCGTTCCCGCCGCCTTCTCCTGCGCATGCAGCGTCTGCAGGACTTGGGCATTCGTGGCCACGCCGCCGGGCCGCGGAACATACAGCGCCGCGATCTGCGTCGTGGGCTGCGGCCGCGCCGCGGGCCGCGCAAACAGCGCCTGCCGGGCCGCCGCCGGCTGCAGCGGCACGCCTTGGGCCGCCGATTGCACCATGGGCGGCAAGTCCTCAATGGCCGCAGGCTGGGGCGCGGCGCCCCCACTCCCCACGCTGATCTGCGCGCCGGCCAGCGCGCCCAATCCGTTTTGCGCCACGCCGACCTGCGTCGCTGGGACAAGCGCGCCCTGGCCGGTCGTCGACTCCACCGCGGGCGCGGAAATCGGGGTGAGATTACTGGGCGTCGAGCCCTGGATGCCTGGCATGTTCATGCTCATCACTCCTCAGGCTCGCATGGCCAGGTGAAGCGCCTGCGCTGAAGCCTGTTGCGCCAGGCCGTCATCGGCAGCGATGTATTGCACCCAGGCTTGTCCCAGCTCGGCGAAGCCCGCAATCAAGGCAGCCAGCATGGCGCCATCCAGATCCCGCAGCGCCAGACGCAGGCACCAGGTGACCTCGTCGCCTGCAGGCGACAGACCCAGGGTGCCGCCGCCCGTACCTCCCCACAGGTGATTGGCCTGCATCATCGTGCCCAGCACCTGGGCAAAGCGCTGGGGGGACGGCTTGCCCAGAACCGCGCACAGCACTACCGCCGGCGCATCCGGCTCACCGCTTTGCTGCAGGAAGATGCTCAGTGCATTGATGCAGACCACCTGCTGAGCCAGCAGGCTGGGAGCATCCAGGCCGCTGTGCTGGGCCAGTTCCGCCAGAAGCTCGGCGTAGGAAAGAGACATGGGAGTGAACCTCGGCGACATGGAAAGGAGTTGCAAGCGGTGAGTAACCGCTGCCCTCCCATGGTTCCCTGGTCCGCGCCCGGCTAAAGCGAACTGGCGCTCGATCCATCGCCCCGGTACAGCCAAGGCAGGTCCATGATGCGCGCGCCCAGCAGCTTCAAGGCGCTGTCGCGGCCCCAGCGCACGGGCCCGGTGGCGTGGAAGATGCGCCCGTTGCGCTGCGCCCGCGCCTGTACGCGCGCATTGCGCTGCCAGCGGTTGAGCGCATAGCGCCGCAGCCGCAGCGCCACGTCCAGGTCGTGCATGGACAGGGCCCGCTGCAACTCGGCCGCATCTTCGATCGCCATACCCGCACCCTGTGCCAGGTAAGGCAGCATGGGGTGGCTGGCATCGCCCAGCAGGGCGACCAGGCCCTGGGCCATTTCGGCGGATGAGCGCAGCGGTGGTCGGTCGGCCAGCGGCCACAGGCGCCAGCCCGTCTTGGACACGCTGCGCACCAGATCCTGCAGCGCGCTGCAGGTGCCCGCCAGCGCAGCTTCCAGGCCCTGGGCATTGGCCGCGTGGTCCCAGTGCTCCATGTCCTGCGGCGCCGGTCCTTCGACAATCACCACCAGATTCTGCAGCTCCCCGCGGCGCACCGGGTACTGGATCACATGCAGTCGGGGCCCCAGCCAGGCGGTCACATCCGTGGCCCGCAAGCTCAGCGGCAGCTCGGCCTGGCGCACCATCGCCCTGTAGGCCAGGTGACCCGTCGGCCGGGCCGGACCATCACCGAGCATTTGTTCGCGCAAGCGGCTGTGGACTCCGTCCGCGCAGACCAGCGCATCGCCCTCTATGAGTTTGTTGGCCTGGGTGCGCACGGTGACCACGCCTTCGGCTTCGCGGTAGTGCTCTATGGTCTGGGCCAGGTTCAGATGCACATCGGCATAAGCGCTCAGCCCGGTCTGCAGCAGGCTGTGCAGATCTGCCCGGTGCACGGTTGCATAGGCCGCGCCATAGCGCTCCACGGCCGTATTGCCCAACGGCATGCAGGCCAGTGCCTGACCGCTCACGGCGCTGCGCACCTGCAAGGCCTCGGGCACCGCGACCACCGATTGCAATTCCTTTTGCAAGCCCCAGGCCTGCAGTCGGCGCACCACATTCGGCCCCAGCTGCACGCCCGCGCCGACTTCGCTGAAATGCCCCGCGCGCTCAAACAAACGCACGTCCCAGCCGGCCCTGGCCGCCCCACTCCCCGCGGCCAATCCACCGATGCCGCCGCCGGCAATCAACACCTGCTTTTTCATGCACCCATTGTGCCGCTTTCGCACCCATCCCCAAGCGCCGATCCGCCGCCTTTTCAGCAATACCTTGTCTTAAAGTGCTGGGGGCAGGCTGGACGGCCTGGACCAACCCAGGGATGAGCGCCAGGCAGGCATGCGCGCGCTGTGCGTTTCGAGATCCGTCCCTTCAAGGCATTTAACCGCCAGGATGCTTATCTCGCGGTACTGCGGGTACTGCCGGACCTGACAGTGCAAATCCCCATTCCAGTTTGCCATCAGGCACGAGGCCAGCGCGGTGCCTGGCCCCCATAACCCAGCGAGTTCCAAAAAATCGAATTGCGCCACGCCTTAGCCACGGACAAGAGGGTAAATACGCACCGCAATGGTGCTTACCGAGCGTGAACCCACCCACATGGCCTCAGCAGAATGAAAAAAAGGCCTGTCGTAACAGGCCTTTGGGGAAACAAGTGCAATTAGATTGCAAATTTTTCGCGCGCTTCGTTCTGAATCCACTTGGGAGCCTTGCCGCGGCCCGTCCAGGTTTGACCCGTTGCTGGATCGCGGTACTTGGGAGCCACTTTGGCGCCAGTGCCTGCACCGCGCGTTGCACGTGCGGGAGGAAACACATCCTCAGCCGTCAATTCATACTCGGCCACCAGGGCGCGCACGCGAGCCACAGCGTCCGACAATTCACGGCTGCGAGCCTCATGGATTTGTTGTTCCAGGGCTTCTTTTTGCTTGAGCAGCTCTTTGT
>JAMNYN010000684.1 GCA_023622805.1 Pseudomonadota bacterium
CTTGGCCACTTCGCGTTCGGCGAAGAAGGCGTGGACCAGGCCTGCGCGCTGCGGGCTGTCCAGGCATTCCAGGAACAGGGCGCGCTCCGTGGCCAGGCCCTGGTCGAACGGCTGCTGCACGGCGGCCTGCACGCATTCGATGATCTTCAGCGGCGAGAACAGGCCGCGGCTCTTTTTGGCGGTCTCGGCCTTGATCACTTCCAGCTCGGCCAGCGCCGCTGCCGGGTCGGCAATGGCGATGTCACGCGTGCGGCGCAGGGGGGCTTTTTGCGCCAGCAATTCGTTGGCATAGGCCAGACCGGCGGCCAGGGCATCGTCGCCTTCGGCAAGGCGGTCGACCAGACCGGCTTGCAGTGCGGCTTTGGCGCCCAGCTGCTTGCCGCTGAGCATCAGCTCGGTGGCAGCCTTGACGCCCATCAGGCGCGGCGCGCGCTGCGTGCCGCCCGAGCCTGGCAACAGGCCCAGCAGCACTTCGGGCAGACCCAGCTTGGCCGCGGGCAAGGCCAGGCGGTAATGGGCCGACATGGCCACTTCCAGGCCACCGCCCAGAGCGGCGCCATGGATGGCGGCGACCACCAGCTTGGAGCATTCTTCCATGCTGCGGCAGACTTCGGGCAGCGACGGCGGCACGGCAGGCTTGCCGAATTCGCGGATGTCCGCGCCGGCGATGAAGGCCTTGCCGGCAGCCACCAGCAGCACGGCGGAGACGGCGTCATCGGCTTCGGCCTGCTGCATGGCAGCGGCCAGGCCCTGGCGCACGGCCTGGCCCAAAGCATTGACTGGGGGGTTGTTAATCGTCACGACCAAGATGGCGCCCGTGCGGACAGTAGTGACAGCGGAAGCGAGGGGGGCAGCGCCCATGGACGATTCTCCAGAATGGCAAGTGAATCGCCGATTGTGAAGCCGCCAAACAATCTTGACAATTACATCAATCATTGACAGACTGTCAAACAATTTTTGACAAACCTCCATGGAACTGACGTCCCTCACCGTACTGGTAGACATTCTGGATGCCGGCAACCTCAGCCAGGCCGCGCGCAACCTCAAAATGACGCGCGCCAATGTCAGCTACCACCTGACCCAGCTGGAAAAATCGGTGGGCGTGCAACTGGTGCGCCGCACCACGCGCCGGGTCGAGCCCACCGAAGTCGGCCTGCGCCTGTACGCCCATGGCCGCGCCATCCAGAACGAAATGCTGGCCGCGCGCGAAACCATCACCATGCTGGGCCAGGGCCTGCAAGGCCGCGTGGGCCTGAGCGTGCCCAGCGGCTACGGCCAGTTGGTGATGTCCGACTGGCTGATCGACTTCAAGCGCCTGTACCCGGGCATCGTGCTCGACGTGCTGTTCGAGAACCGGGTCGACGATCTGATCCGCGACGACGTGGACATCGCCGTGCGCGTCATGCCCGAGCCGCCGCCGACGCTGGTGGCGCGCGACCTGGGCCGGGTGCGCTACATCGCCTGCGCTTCCCGCGACTACGCCCAGACCCACGGCCTGCCCACCCAGCTCGAAGCGCTGCGCAGCGCGCCGCTGATCACGGCCGGCGTGGTCGGCCGCCAGCTGCGCCTGCGCGCCTACCAAGGCACATTGCGCGAGGAAGTGACGCTGGAGCCGACGCTGATCTCCGAGCATTTCCCGTTTCTGCGCCAGGGCATCCTGGCCGGCCTGGGCGTGGGCCTGGTGCCGGACTATGTGATGCAGGACGCCGTGGCCAGCGGCGAAGTGCTGACCACGCTGGACGAATGGCGCCTGAGCATCTTCGGCAACCAGATGTACCTGCTCTACATGCCCCAGCGCCACCAGACGCGCGCCGTGCGCACCTGCATCGATTACCTGCTGGCCCGCGCCCGGCCCGGCTCGGAGCCGGCCTTGCCGGAAGCCGCGGCCAGCGACTGAGCCTCTGCCGGCGCGCGCCTCAGGCCAGCGCGGTGCCCAGCGGAGGGCGCTGCTCGCCGGGCGAGAACGCCGCGGCGGCGTCCGCGGCCCCGCTGTCCATGGCCTGCGGCGGCGTGAAGAACACGTTGCCGTCGTTGTCCGGATCGGTGCAGGTGTGGCGCGCCAGAAAATCCGCCACGTCCGTATCTTTCAACAGATCAAAGACCTTGCCGCTTTGCCCGCACAGCACGAACACCCGTTCCTGGCCGCCTTGTTCCGCCGGACCCATATTGACGATATTCATCGCATGCCCGAATGCCCCCTGCGCCGAAGTGACGGGCACGGAAATGCAGGCGAGCTGCCCGGGACGGGCGATGCCTTTCAATTGCTCCAGGTATTGGCCGCCATCGTTGGGCTTGCTGGAAAAGCTCTGCAGTCGGTCCATGCCGCAGATCTCATAGAACTCCCCCATTTTTCGCTGATTGACTTGCAACAGGTCGATCTCCGCGCCAGCGCCGGCCTTGTGCGAAAACGCCAGGCGCAATGTCTGGTCGACGGCGCGCGAGCAATGCACGCAGTTTTGCGACAGCACGACATTGATCAGAGGCGACAGCGACAGCTTCTTGGCACAGTCGGCGATCGCCGCCAGCAGGTTCTTCCAGGAGAAAAGCACTTTGCTGGGATTCGTGTTCTTCACGATGAATTGCAGGAATTCGGTCGGATTGCGCTGCGGCTCGCCCGCCATCACCCGGTCTTTCAACTCCGCTTTCAATGCGCTGCTCGCCGATTGGTAGGTCATAGGCTTGGCGTCGAACAGCCGCGACATTTCCAGTTCGGTTTCGGCGCACTTGAAATCGACATCTTCCTGCTGAAAAGCGTCGTCCCATTCATCCGCGGCATCGATGCTGCCCAGCGCCGCAGGGCTGGTGGTGCCCAGAGATTGTGTCGGATTCACTGCAGACCTTTCATGAATTGAAGCCAGGCAAAGCCCACTGCTGAAACAGCAGATGTGGTTTCGTAACACCTGCGCCGACTTGGTTCCACCGCATCGGGCCTGTCATTCATGCACTGGACCCGCTCCCGCGGCCTCTTGATCTCCTGCGCACCGCGCCAGCCCCCCCCTCGCCCGCTGCTCGGCAGCCCTCGTTACGGGGTCGCATCCTACAATCAAATAGATTAAAACTATTTAAAATATAAAGTCGATAGCTCATTTTATCATTCACTCTCTTGTAGCTCTGCTCTGCGCGAGCAGCGGACCTGACTGCGCCTGCGTCCACCCCAGGGCCGGGATGACAGGTCTAGACATTTCAACCCTTAATTTCTTTGAATCACCATGGGCCGTGAGCGAAAAAAAAACCCGCCAGGGAAGCAGGCTGTGCCGGCGAAGAAGCTTGCGCCGCAACTGCTGACGCTTGAGACCGTCAAGTTGCAGTTGCGGCAGGAAGAGCTGAAAGATCAACGGCAACAACAGACGACCACGGCGGACCAGGTGGCGGAGCAGCTGAGGGTCACAGCGGCTCGGCTGTATTGGCTAGACCGGCCGGATCAGCCGGATGCTCGGCAGCAAGAGGAGAAGGCGCTGAAGGCGCATCTTTTGACGCTGAAAGCGCAGAGCAAGGAGGTCGGCCTGCAACAGAAGGACACCCAGAAGCAGTTGGATGCGACAACGAAACAGTTGCGCGAGACACTGCAGCGCCTGAAGGAGGAGCTGGAGGAAGAGCAAGCGCGGCAGACGCAGGCAGAGGCAGAGGCAGAGGCAGAGGCAGAGGCAGAGTCCGACTCCGACTCCGACTCGGCATGGGCACTGAAGCTGGAAACGATCCAGACCATTGGTGCGGGCCTGGACTTGGACCCGGATGAAGACTACGTCTCAGGCCCAGGCTCGGACCCGGACTCAGGCCCGGACTCAGACCGTGACTCAGGCCCGGACTCGGACTCGGACTCGGACTCGGACCCGGACTCGGACTCGGACCCGGACCCGGACTCGGACTCGGACTCGGACTCGGACTCGGACTCGGACTCGGACT
>JAMNYN010000153.1 GCA_023622805.1 Pseudomonadota bacterium
TGTAGGTAGCGCCAGGCGCGGTGGCCGGCTTAACTGCCCTGCGGCTTCAGGAGCGCTCCAAAGCGGGCGATGCTGTGTGTGACCAGCGCCTGCGCGCCGGGTGACCATCGGCCCATGTCGAAGAACCCGTGGATCATGCCCGGGCCGGAAATCAGCTCGGCTTGCCCGCCCGCGGCATGCAGCGCTTCGGCGTAGGCTGCGCCCTGGTCGCGCAGCGGGTCGAATTCGGCAGTCACGATCACGGCGGGAGGCAAGCCAGTCAGGTCGGCGGCCCGCAGCGGTGCCAGACGTGGATCCATGGTGTTGGCGTAGCTGCCCACGTAGTGGTTGTAGAACCAGGCCATGGTCTCCGCTTCGAGGAAGTAACCCTTGGCGTTCTGTTCGTTGCTGGGATACACCGCGGCGACATGGTCCACCGCTGGATAGATGAGGAACTGCGCAGCCAGCGTGATGCCCGCGTCGCGCAGTTGCTGCGCCACCACGGCGGAAAAATTGCCGCCTGCACTGTCGCCCGCCACGGCCACGGTGGTGCTGCCCCCCAGTTCGCGCGCATGGGCCACGATCCACTTCGCGGCTGTCACGGCATCCTCAATGCCTGCGGGAAAGGGGTGCTCTGGTGCAAGCCGGTAATCCACCGACACCACCACGGCCTGCGCGCTGCGGCAAATTTCGCGGCACATGTTGTCGTGCGTGTCCAGATTACCGATGACGTAGCCACCACCGTGGAAGTACGCCACGGTGGGAAAGGGACCCAGGCCTTCAGGCCGGTAGATACGAGCAGGAATGTGGCCTGCGCCGCCGGGAACGGTGGTGTCCTGCACGCCGGCCACCGGCACGCGCTGCTCGGGCGTGAGCGAACCGGCGGTCAGTGCAAGATAGCCGGCGCGGCCTTCTTCGGGCGTGCCTTCGGCAGTGGGTTTCGCTTTGGCGGCGGCCAGCATTTGCAGGGTGCCGGCGAGGTGCGGATCAAGGGCCATGTTCAAAGTCTCCTTCGGGTGGTTCAGCGGTAGCTCAAGACTTCTTCCTGGGGGGAAACAGCAGGCAGGACAGTGCGCTCCTCGCCATATTCCAGCAACTGCCGCCAGGGCGAGCGATCCCCCTGGCGCACCAGCCTGTCCTGCGCGCGCAGCATGTAGCCAGCGTTGATGTTGTCCGGGTCCACCCAGGACAGACGTGGCATGTCGGCGTCTTGCGCGCCCAGCCTGGGCTCGACCACGCCATGGCCATGCGCGTGCATGTGGGCAATCACGCGGCACACCAGGTCGCTGACCAGGTCGACGCGAAGCGTCCAGCTCCAGCGGAAGTAGCCCTGGGTATAGGCCAGGTTGGGCACGCCCTGCACCATCACCCCGCGCCAGGTCACGTGCTGGGTGAAATCCACGGGCTTGTCGTCCACGCTGAACGGCACGCCGCCCAGGAACTGCATGTTGAAGCCCGTGGCGGTGACAATGATGTCGGCATCGAGGTGTTCGCCGCTGGTCAGCTGGATACCTGTGGCGTCGAAGCATTCGATGGTGTCGGTGGCCACAGACGCGCGGCCAGCGCGGATGGCGGCAAACAGGTCCCCATCCGGCACCACCGCAATCCGCTGCTGCCAGGGCTTGTAGCGCGGATTGAAATGCTTGCCCAGGTCGTAGTCTTCGGGCAGATGGGCGCGGGCCTGCTCGATCAGGAAGGCACGCAGCTCCTCGGGCTGTGCATAGGCCGTTTGCACCACCGCGTCGGTCTTGGCGATATGGGCACGGCGCATGATTTCGTGCATCCACTCATCGGGCAGTTGCAGCGGGCGCAGCTGGGCTTCAAGTGGGTGCTCTCTCGGTTCGGCGGAAAAGAACGTGGGCGAGCGCTGCAGCATGGTCACGTGCGCCGCGGCGCTTGCCATGCTGGGTATCAGCGTGGCAGCGGTAGCGCCCGAACCTATGACCACCACACGCTTGCCCGTGTAGTCCAGATCCTGCGGCCAGTGCTGCGGGTGCACGATACGGCCCTGGAAATCCTGCATGCCAGGCCACTCGGGCGTGTAAGCCTTGTCGTGGTCATAGTAGCCGGCGCACATCCAGAGAAAGCCCGCAGTGACGGTCAGCGACTCGCCCGTATCGCTGCGCGTGGCCTGCACTGTCCAGCGCTTGTCTTGTGACGACCACCGGGCCGACGTGACCCTGCGCCCGTAACGGATGTGCGGCATGAGCTCGTTTTCTGCAATCACTTCGGCCAGGTAGGCGCGGATTTCATCGGCCGTGGCGATGGACTGGCCGCGCCAGGGCTTGAAGCCGTAGCCATAGGTATACAAATCACTGTCCGAACGCGCACCAGGGTAGCGGTGCGTCCACCAGGTGCCGCCAAAGCCCTCCATGGCTTCGAAAATGGCAAGACTGCTGCCCGCCAGGCGCTGGCGCAGATGACAGGCCGCGCCCAGGCCCGAAATACCTGCACCGATGATGAGAACGTCGAAGTGCTGTGCCATGCGAGGTGTCTCCTGGATGTCTGATTCGACTCCATGCTAGGCCTAACCCCCTGACGGCACTTGTGTTTGCGCGACAGAATTCTGATGTCGCACGACATACCGGACATACCCTATGCCTGCCGATTTTCCTGCCATGCACTTTGTCCGCGCCGCCGCGCTCGCGGGTTTCGAGGCGCTGGTGCGCACGCTCGGGGGCGACCCCGCCGCTGTCCTGCGCACATGCGGCCTGGAACCCGACGACCTGGTCGACCCGGAGCGCTACCTGCCCCACCACACCGTGATCCTGGCCATTGAGGAAGCCGCCCGCACGCTGGGTGCGCGCGACTTCGGCCTGCGCCTGTGTGCGCTGCAGGGCGTGGAAACCCTGGGCCTGCTCGGACTGGCCATCCAGACCGCGCCCACCGTGCGCGAAGGGCTCATTCAGGGGGCCAAGTACTTCCACCTCCACAACCCCGCGCTGGGCTTCCTGACTTTCATGGCGCCCGACACCGGGCTGGAGTGCGTGGAAGTGTTCCAGCGCCTACCGTCTGTGCCGGACATGCCGCAGGCGACGGAGCTTTGCGTGGCCTACCTCTGCCACCTGGTCGATGTGCTGTCCGAAGGCACGCTGCGCCCCGCAGCCATCCACCTGCGACACGCCCCCGTAGGCAGCAGCGCACAGTACCGCCAGCACCTGGGGCAGCTGCCGCATTTTCACGCCGCATTCGACGGCATTGCCATCGATCCGCTGGCTTGGCGCCAACCCATGCCGGGCCATAACCGGCTGCTCCAGCAATTTGTAGCGCGCTTCCTGCTCGGAGCGTCGTCGGGACGGGATGCCAGCGCCGCGGACCAGGTCCATAGCGTGCTGGGCAACCTGGTGCGAGTGGGCAAGGCGAATCTGGCCGCCGTAGCGCGTGCCCTGGGCCTGCATCCACGCACCTTGCAGCGGCGCTTGCAGGCCGAAGGCGCGGTGTTCGAGGACCTGCGTGACAAGGCCCGCAAAACCTGGACCCGCCAGCTGCTGGCACAGCCCCGCCTGAGCCTGGGTCAAATTGCGCAACTGCTGGGGTATGCGGATCAATCCGTGCTCACCCGCGCCTGCCAGCGCTGGTTTGGCGCCACGCCCCGGCAACTGCGCCGACGGTCCCCTGCGCCGCCGTGAACCATCGTTCAATGGCAAGAGGCCGCGGTTCCCAGCACGCCGATCTTCGGTAGGGGCCGTGGTACGCTTTTGATCTACGCCTCCTGG
Source organism: Pseudomonadota bacterium (assembly GCA_023622805.1). GTDB lineage: Bacteria > Pseudomonadota > Gammaproteobacteria > Burkholderiales > Burkholderiaceae_C > Comamonas > Comamonas bellezanensis. The sequence goes on from JAMNYN010000153.1 coordinate 3,696, forward strand.
GCCTGTCGCGCCCGTTTCGCCCCCTCTCTTCGAAAGCCGTCGCCCCATGGATCTGGATCTGCAGGCCACCGTCACCGCAATTTCTCTTACACCCCGCGCTGCGGACCGCCCCGCCCTGGAACTGATCGCCCGCGGCAAGGAGCAGTTGGACCAGGACGCATTCCCCGAGGCCCTGCACAGCTTTGTGCAAGCCCGGGCCAGCCTGGC
>JAMNYN010000422.1 GCA_023622805.1 Pseudomonadota bacterium
TGGCTGCCTGCATTCTTGGCCTATTACAACGCCCGAAGACCGCACTCGGCCTTGGGCTACAAGTCTCCAGCATCCCGACTTGGCGGGAACAACCTATTGCAAATCAACACCTAGCCGGGCGTCCCCCTCCACCGAAGGATGAGAGGGGGGAGACGGGGCGGTCCATACCGCGAAGCGGCTCAGGGGGTGCCTCTAGTTCGGCGCAGCCACCACCTTCACTGGCGCGTTGGGCGCCTCGCCGAACATCTCGGGCGCATACAGCGCTTCGACGCGCGTGGGCGGCAGCGCGAATGCGCCGATGTTGCTCAGGCGCACGCGGTAGCGGGTCTTGAAGCTGCCGCGCGGCAGCCACTCGTAGTAGCCGCGCCACGACGAGAAGCTGCGTTCCTCGAACGTCGGCCGGCCCGTCTCGCCATCGCCGCTGTCACCCCCGCCCTGCTGGGCGATCTCCGAATCGCGGCCCAGGCCGCTGCCCAGAATGGTCGCGCCCGCGGGAATCGGATCGGTGACGGCCACCCAGCCCATGTCGGCCGAGGCCGTGACTTCCAGCGTCACTTCCAGCACATCGCCGCGCCGGTATTCACCCGCGGGCAGCGACGACGGCGTGATGCGTGTCACGGTCTTGCGCACCGCGTAGCCGGCGTTGAACGGCTTCTTCAGCGGCACGGCGGCCACGGCCTGCAAGCTCAGCCAGGGCTGGCCCTGGCCTTCATGCGTGACGATCAGCGGGCCGGCTGCCCAGGGCAGGAACATGCCCGCGGTAAGGGGCTGCTTGACGCCCAACGAAGTCGCACCCAGGGGTGCCGTCGTCGCCGGCGCTTTCGCCGCGCTCCAGTCCTTGACCACGCTGTGCGTGCCCAGCTGGGCTTCGGTGCGGCCCGCGACCGGCGTGCTTTCGCGCTTGCGCGAGAAGTCCTGCAGCGCCATCGCGCCCCAGAAGTTGGCCGTGGTCGTGGACCAGGCACCGCCGCGCTGGCGCGCGATCAGGCCTTGGGCCAGGCGCGGCACATCGTCCTTCCAGTCAGGCAGGGACAGCCCGGTCAGCAGCAGGCGGGCGGCATTGCTGTCCGCGCCCTGCATCTGCCACCACCAGTTGTCGTCCTTCTCGGTGCTGAACACCACCTGGCTGCCCTGGTAGGACAGGCGGCTTTGCAGCAACTGCTTGGCCTCCTGCAGCCGCTGGTCGCGCTGCGCCACTTCGGGCAGGCGCTGCAGGATCTGCACCCAGTCGATCAGCGCATGGGTAGGCCACTGCGCGGGCGTGATGCGCACGCTGTCCAGCATGCGCGGCTGCGCCCGGCCGTGGCGCGACAAGGCCTCGATGGCCGCGAGCTTGCGCACATCCAGGGACTGGTCGTTGCGCGGGTTGCTGCCCCGGCGCGTCAGCCGCCCCTCGACAAACGCGATCAGCCCGCTTTCCATGGAGGCGCGCAATGCCTCGGGCAGCGCCAGCTGCGGATCGTGGCGCGCGGCCTCATGGCTGGCGGCCAGCAGATAGGCCGTGAGCGTATCGCTGCCCTGGTGGATGCTGCCCGCGCTCGGCGGGAAGTACGAAGCCAGGCCGTCTTCGTCGAGATAGCTGGGCATTTGCGCGCTGATCTTCTGCCACAGCGTGGTATCGCCCAGGCTCAACGCACGGCTGCTGACCTGCTCCAGGCAGGTATAGGTGTAGCGCGCCCACCAGTCGCGCACACCGGGCAGGCCGTCGGCCAGGCGCGGTGCCAGCGACAGACGCAGGCCGCCGCGCCCCGGCAGGGCATCGGCGGGCGGCGCCACGGGCAGTTGCCAGCGGCCCGCTATCTGCACCAGCGTGCCCTGCTGCACCGTCAGCGGCACGGCCTCCTCGATGCGCTGACGCACGCGGATCGCATCACGCGCCGGCGGCGCGCCCGGCGTCACATCCTGGGCAGCGATGTCCCATTCCAGTCCCGCGGCCGGGTCGCTGCCCGCTGCGGGCGCGGTCGGCGCCGTCACCTCCCAGGACACTTCCTGCGATGCGCCCGCGGCCAGGGCAATGCGCTGCGGGGCCAGTTGCAGCGGTGCGGCGCTCGGCTGCACCTGCACTTGCATCGCCCGGTCGGTGGTGTTGCGCAAAGTGATCTGCGCGCGGAACTGGTCGCCCTCGCGCACCAGCGGCGGCAGCCCGCTGATGATTTGCAGATCCTGGGTGCTGCGTATGCTGGTGCGCCCCGTGCCGAACATCTGCGCGCCGGCATCAGCCACGGCCACGATCTCGAACGTGGTCAGGGAATCATTGAGCGGCACGCTGACCTTGGCCTGGCCCTTGGCATCGAGCACCACCGTGGGCTGCCACAGCAGCACGCTGTCGAACAGCTCGCGGCGCGGACTGCGCCCGCCGCCGCCGCCGGCCGCCACGGCCTTGCGGCCGTAGTGGCGCCGGCCTATGACTTCCATCTGCGCCGTGGCGGTCTGCACGCCCCAGGCGCGGCGCGGCAGCATGGCATCGAGCAGGTTCCAACTGGTGTTGGGCATCAGCTCCAGCAAGGCCTGGTCCACGGCGGCCAGCGCCACTTCAGCGCCCGCCGCGGGCTGGCCACCCGGCAACTTGGCCGAGATCGTGACCTGGGCCGTTCCGCGCACCGGGTAGGTGGCATGGTCGGCACTGACCTGCACAGTGATACGGTGGGCGGCGGCGTCGACCTTGAGCTCGGCCATGCCCAGACGGAACGCGGGCCGGCTCAGATCGACCAGCGCCGTCGGCGCCACATACTCTCGGCCTTCATGCCAGAACGCATTCCACCAGGCGCGCGGCGCCTGATAGCCCCAGGTGAAGAAGCTGTACCAGGGCACTTCGCGCAGGCGCCCGCGCAGCGCCAGCACGCTCACATAGACGTTGGGCCCCCAGCCTTCCTCGATTTTCAGCTCCACCGTCGGGTTGTCGCCTTCGAGTTGCACCACGCGGGTGCTCAGAATGCCTTCACGCTCCACGGCCACCAGGGCCGTCGCATGGCGAAACGGCATGCGCACCTGCAAGCGCGCGGTCTCGCCGGGCGCGTAGCTACGCTGCTCGGGCAGCAATTCCATGCGGTCATGGTCTTCGCCGCCAAACCACAGCTCGCCCTGGCCCGTGACCCAGACCGAAGTCGCCGCCTGGGCCGCATTTCCTGCGGAGTCGGTCGCCGTGACCACCAGCTCGACTTCGCCGGCCTGGTCTATCTTCGTGGAGCAGACCAGCCGCCCCTGGCGATCGCTCTTGCCCGTGCACACCGTGCCCAGGTCCTTGAGCGTGGTCTGGTTGTCGTAGCTGTAAAAGCCGCCCACCAGGCGCTTGCGGCTGCTGGTGGTGATGCGGGCCAGCGCCTGCACCTTGAGCGCCACCCCGGCCTGGGGCTTGCCGTCCAGCCCCAGCGCCAAGGCCTGGAACTGCATCTGGCGCGCCGTCGAGACCCAGTTTTCGGCCTGTATGCCCGCGACCACGGCCGCGGGCCACAGCGTCTGCGTGCTGCGCAGCGTCTGCACTTCACCGCTGGGGTCGGCATAGCTGGCTTCGATCAGCAGCTCGCGCGCCTGCGGATCGCGCGGCAGCGAGGTCAGCTTCACGCTGCCCGCGCCCTGGCGGTCCAGCACCAGCGGCAACGCGTCGGCAATCACGCGCGTGTCCTGGCTGGCCGTGGCCTCTTCGTCATCGCTTTGCGTGCCATCGGCGGCCTTGCGCGGCGGGCCGAAATGGAAGTCGTCGTAGCCGGCAAAAACCGGTGCATGCTGGCGCACCAGCGCCGACACGCGCACCGGCAGGCCCGCGGCCGGTCCGCCCGCGAGGTAGTTGAGCTGCACCTGCACGGGCAGCGTCTCGGCGCGCACCAGCGGCTTGGCATCGGCCGGACCGACCCGGCCTTCGAACACCGGCAGGCGGAATTCCTCCACGCGGAAAGCACCG
>JAMNYN010000156.1 GCA_023622805.1 Pseudomonadota bacterium
GACGGCGATTTCGTCAAACGGGTTCATGCTCATCTTGACGTTGGCGATATCCACGCCTGTGCCGTCGGACTTGACGCGGACCTTGACGTTGTAGTCGACCACGCGTTTGACTGGAACGATGATTTTCATGGAAAGAGGTTCTCCAATGGGTTTTTGAAAAGGACGGCTCAAGCCGTCGGTTGCAGCATTCCGGCCAGCCGTGCGCTGATGAGCGCGTGGGCCTGGGCCATGATGCTGTGGATCAATTGCTCGACAGTGGGCACATCGTTGATCAGGCCCGCGACCATGCCGCAGGACCAGGCACCGGCCTGCATATCGCCTTGCTGCATGATGCGCGGATAAACGCCTGCCACTTCGGGCAGGATGTCCTCGAACGTGAGCGCCGCACCGAGTGCGCGCTCCTTGGCGATCAGGCGCTCGACGGCGTCGTTGGTCAGCACGCGCTCGGTGTTGCGCAGCGAGCGCATGACCAGGCGGGTGTCCAGCTCGCTGGCCGCAACGATGGCCTGCTTGACGTTGTCGTGCACGGGCGCTTCCTGCGTGGCAATGAAGCGCGTGCCCATGTTGATGCCTTCGGCGCCCAGCGCCAGGGCCGCCACCAGCGAGCGGCCGTCGGCCATGCCGCCCGAAGCGACGAAAGGAATCTTCAGCTCATCGGCCGCGCGCGGCAGCAGGATGAAGTTGGGCACATCGTCTTCGCCGGGGTGGCCGCCGCATTCAAAGCCGTCGACGCTGATCGCGTCGCAGCCAATGGATTGCGCCTTGAGCGCATGGCGCACGGACGTGCACTTGTGGATGACCTTGATGCCGGCCGCCTTGAGCGCTGGCATCCATTTTTGCGGGTTGTTGCCCGCGGTCTCGACGATCTTCACGCCGCCGTCGATGATGGCCTGGACATAGCCGGGATAGTCGGGCGGGTTCACCGAGGGCAGGAAGGTGAGGTTCACGCCGAAAGGCTTGTCCGTCATGGCGCGGCAACGCGCGATTTCGCGCGCCAGCAGCTCGGGCGTGCGCTGCGTCAAGCCGGTGATGATGCCCAGGCCGCCGGCATTCGACACGGCCGCGGCCAGCTCGGCCAGGCCCACATGGTGCATGCCGCCCTGGATGATGGGGTGCTCGATGCCGAACAGCTCTGTGATGCGGGTCTTCATGTGCAAATTACTCCGAAGCAATGTGTTTGTCGCGGATCAGCTGGCCCCAGCGGGTGTAGTCCTGCTGGATGCGCTGGCCCATCTCGGCGGGCGACTGGAAATGGGCGATGGCGCCGGCGTTGAGCAGACGGCTCTGGATCTCGGGATCGGCCAGGATGAGCTTGACTTCGTTGGCGATGCGGTCGACCACCGGCTTGGGCGTGCCCTGCGGGGCGAGCAGGCCGCCCCAGGACACGGCGTCGTAACCCTTGATGCCTTGTTCGGCAATGGTCTTCACGTCGGGCAGCATGGTCACGCGCTGGGGCGAGCCCACGGCGATGGCGCGCAGCTTGCCCGCCTGGATATGCGGCAGCGCGGCGACCAGGTCGGCGTACATGATGGGCACCTGGCCGCCGATGGTGTCGGTGATGGCCGGCGTGCCGCCCTTGTAGGGCACATGCTGCATTTCGAAGCCGGCCATCTGCTTGAGCAGTTCCATGCTCAGGTGGCCGAAGCTGCCCGCGCCGGAGCTGGTGTAGTTGAGCGCGGTCTTCTGCGTCTTGGCGTGGGCGATCAGGCTCTTGAGGTCGGTGACTTCAGGCAGCAGCTTGGGGTTGACCACCACCACGATGGGCAGGTCATAGACCGTGGCCACGGGCGCGAAGTCCTTGACGGTGTCGTAGCCCGCGGTCTTGTACAGATGCGGCGCCAGCAGCGTGGGCGTGGCCAGCATGACCAGCGTATAGCCGTCGGCCGGGCTCTTGGCGACCTGGGCCGCGGCGATGGAGCCCGAAGCGCCGGGGCGGTTTTCGACCAGCACGGTCTGCTTGAGGCGCTCGCCCAGCTTCTGGCCGAGGATGCGCGAAGCCGTGTCCGTGGGACCGCCCGCGGGGAACGGCACGATGATCTTGACCATCTTGGCGGGCCAGGCCGGCTGTTGCGCGAAGGCGCCGCCGATCAACAGCGGTGCGACCGCCAGGGCCAGAAGGGTGCGCCGCGTGCCGCGCGCCAGGGCGTTGATGCCATGTGGGCTCATGATTGTCTCTGTCTCTTTATTGGTTTGAAAAGGCTCCAGCCGCCATGGGCAGCTGGAGAGTCGGCGCAGGCCCGGCCTCAGGCCGTGGGCAGCGTCAGCACGCCCTTGGCCTGCAGGGCCAGAAGTTCCTGCTCCGACAATTGCAGCAATTGCTGCAGCACTTGCTTCGTGCCTTCGCCCAGCGTGGGCGGCGCGTTGCGGATCGGCAGGCGCTGGCCGTCGAGGCGATAAGGCGGCGCGAACACATGGGTGCTGCCCGCCACGGGATGGGGCATTTCCTGCATCAGCCCGCCTTCGCGGGTGCGCTCGCTGGTCAAGGCCTCGTGCAGTCCCGCGACCTTGCCGCAGGGAATGCCATGCACGGCCATGCGCTCTATCAGCAGGTCGCGCGGCAGGCCACGAATCAGCTCCACCAGCAGCGGCAGCAGCGCCGAACGGTTCTTGGCGCGCTCCACATTGCTGGCGAACTTCGCGTCCTGCAGAATGTCGGGGCGCATCAGCACCTGGTTGCAAAAGCGTTCGAACTGCTGGTTGTTGCCCACGGCAATGATCAGCGGGCCGTCGGCGGCCTCGAACATGCCGTAAGGCACGATGGAGGGATGGGAGTTGCCGTAGCGCTTGGGGTCATGGCCCAGCTGCATGGCGTCCAGGCCGTAGTAGCCCGTGACCGAGATGCCGCAGTCGTACAGCGCCATTTCGATCAAGCGGCCCTTGCCCGTGCGTTCGCGGCGGAACAGCGCGGCCAGCACGGCCTGGGCGGCATACATGCCGGTCATCAGGTCGACCACGGCCACGCCGAATTTGAGCGGCGGCTGCTGGGCTTCGCCATTGATGGCCATCAGGCCCGACTCGCCCTGGATGACCAGGTCGTAGCCGGGGCGCTTGGCTTCGGAGCCGGCGCTGTTGTAGCCGGCGATGGCGCAGTAGATCAGGCCGGGCTTGAGGGCCTTGAGCTGCTCGTAGCCCAGGCCCAGCTTCTCGGCGCCGCCGGTCTTGAAGTTGTGGATCACCACGTCGCACTGGGGCACCAGCTCGTGGATGATCTTCAGGCCTTCGGGCGATTGCAAATCCACCGTCACGGACCGCTTGTTGCGGTTCATGGCGTTGTAGTAGGTGGTTTCGGTCTTGCCGATGCGCATGCCCCAGTCGCGCGTGTCGTCGCCGCGTTCGGGGTGCTCCACCTTGATGACTTCGGCGCCGAAGTCGGCCAGCACCATGCCGCACATGGGGCCCGCAAACACGCGCGACAGATCGAGCACGCGTACGCCTTCGAGCGGAAAGTCCATGCCGTCTTCAGCGGACTGGGAAGTGGTGGTCGTTGTGTCGTTCATGTTTTTGTCTCCTTGCCGGGGTTCAGGCGCGCGACCGGCGCAGCTGCGTGAAATCCGGCGTACGTTTTTCCAGGAAGGCCGCCATGCCTTCGCGTGATTCCTCGGTCGCCTGCGCGCGCACCATGCGCAGTGCTTCCTGCTCCAGCTGCTCTTCCAGCGTGTTGCCATAGGCCTCGCGGCACAAGGCCTTGATGCTCGCCATGGCCTGGTCAGGACCGCTGGCCAGCTGCTCGGCCAGGACCAGCGCCTGCGCCAATGCCTGGCCGGGCTCGGCCAGACGGTTGACCGGACCCAGGGCGTGCAGACGCTCGCCGGAGATGCGTTCACCCGTCAGGCACAGCTCGGTCAGCACCTGGCGCGAAACGAACTCCGCCAGGAAAGCCGTGGCGCCGCCAT
>JAMNYN010000345.1 GCA_023622805.1 Pseudomonadota bacterium
GCGGGCCTTGTCGGCGGGCGACGGCCAGGCGGTGGACGCCGCGCTGGAGGCCATGCACCTCACGGACTTGCAGCTGCGCCACCTGAATGAACTCTCGGGCGGCGAGCGCGCGCGTGCGCGCCTGGCCCGGGCGCTGGCCGTGCAGGCGCCGCTGCTGCTGGCCGACGAGCCCGTGGCCGCGCTCGATCCGTTTCACCAGCTGAGCGTGATGGAGTTGCTGCGCGCCCAGTGCAATGCCGGCCAGGCGGTGATCGTGGTGCTGCACGACCTGACGCTGGCCAGCCGTTTCTGCGACCGGGTGCTGTTGTTGCAGCAGGGCCGGGCCGTGGCCTGTGGCGCGCCGCGCCATGTGCTCACGCCGGCCCATCTGCAGCGCGTCTACCAGGTTCAGGCCATGCACGGCGAACACGAAAGCCAGGGCTATGTCGTGCCCTGGCGCTGCCAGCCGCAGGCGGCTTCTTCCGAGGTGCGCTGAGCGCCCCCTTTTTCATTTTTTCTTGGAGATGCACATGACTAACAGCCAAAAGATTCCCGCCACCATCGTCACGGGCTTTCTGGGCAGCGGCAAGACCACGCTGCTGCGCCACATCCTGGAAAACGCGGGCGGGCGCCGCATCGCGGTCATCGTCAACGAGTTCGGCGAGTTGGGCATTGACGGCGACATCCTGCGCAGCTGCGGCATTGGCTGCGACGACGCCGGTAACGAGACCCAGGGCCAGCTGTACGAGCTGGCCAACGGCTGCCTGTGCTGCACGGTGCAGGAAGAGTTCTACCCCGTGATGCGCGAGCTGATCGCGCGCCGCGCCGATATCGACCACATCCTGATCGAAACCAGCGGCCTGGCCCTGCCCAAGCCCCTGGTCCAGGCGTTCAACTGGCCCGAGATCAAGAACGCCTGCACCGTGGACGCCGTGATCACGGTGGTCGATGTGCCGGCCACGGCCGCTGGCCAGTTCGCCGCCAACCCGGCAGCCGTGGACGCCCAGCGCAAGCAGGACCCGAATCTGGACCACGAATCGCCGTTGCACGAGCTGTTCGAAGACCAGCTGATGTCGGCCGACCTGGTGGTGCTGAGCAAGCTCGACCAGGCCAGCGCCGCCGACCGCGCCAAGGTCGAAGCCATCGTGCGCGAGGAAGTGCCGGCCCAGGTGAAGATCGTCGCCGCCGACCACGGCAAGATCGACCTGAGCGTGGTGCTGGGCCTGTTCAGCGCCTCGGAAGATACGATCCATGAACGCGCCAGCCACCATGGTGAAGGCGAGGAACACGACCACCACGACCACGACGAGTTCGATTCCATCGTCGTCAAGCTGCCGGTGGTGGAGCGCGATGCCTTGCTGGAGCGCCTCGCGGCCCTGGTCGCCGAGCACGCCATCTACCGCGTCAAAGGCTTTGTGGCCCTGGCCGACAAGCCCATGCGCCTGGTGGTGCACGGCGTGGGCACGCGCTTCGACAGCTACTTCGACCGCCGCTGGGCCGCGGGCGAAAAGCCGCAAACCCATCTGGTGCTGATAGGCCACGACCTGGATGCCGTGCGCATCACGGCCGAGCTGAATGCCTTGACCGTCGGAGCACTCTGATGCACCTGCTCGCAGTCCAGCCCGGAGGCTTCGTCGACGACGACGCCATCGTCGCCAGCATGGGGCAATCGCCCGCCGACGTGGTATTCCTGAGCGCCGCGGACACCACCTTGGCGCTGTTGGCCCAGGCCTATGGCCAGCTGCAGCTAGGCCTGGACGGCGAGCAGCTTTTCACCCTGCGCCTGGCCAATCTGATGCACCTGCGCCAGCCCGCGTCGGTGGATTTGTATGTGGACGAAGTGCTGCAGCATGCGCGCGTGATCGTCATCGATCACCTGGGCGGCGAAAGCTACTGGCCTTACGGCACGGAGCAGATCCGCGAAGTCTGCCGGCGCAAAGGCATCACCCTGGTGATGTTCTCGGGCGACACCACCGAAGACCTGAACCTGCTGCAAAAAAGCACGGCCTCCATGGAGCAGTGCCGCTGCCTTTGGCGCTATCTGCGCGAAGGCGGGGCGGCGAATGCGCGCGAGCTGTTCCGCTACCTGGGCCATGCGTTTCTGGGCGCAGAGCAGCAGGCCTTGCCGCCCAGGCCGCTGCCGCCCGTGGCCGTCTACCATCCCGCCCAGGATGCGGCGTCCGCCGACGACTGGCAGCAGCCCGGCCCCTGGCAGTGGCAGGGCGGCGCGCCCGTGGTGCTGGTTGTGTTCTACCGCGCCCATTTGCAGTCGGGCAATACCCAGGTCTTCCAGGCGCTGTGCGAACAGCTGCTGGCCCAGGGCATGAACCCATTGCCGCTGGCTCTGTTGTCGCTCAAGGACGCGGCCAGCCTGGCCTTGCTGCACGAACTGTGCGCGGCGCATGCCGTCTCGCTGATCCTCAACACCACCTCGTTCGCCCAGTCCTCGCTGGACACGCCCGGCGACCATGCGCTGGCCGGCGACATCCCGGTGCTGCAAGTCATCATGTCCGGCGGCAACGAGCAAAGCTGGCTGGCCGACACCCACGGCCTGCAGCCGCGCGACATCGCCATGCACGTGGCCATGCCCGAAGTCGACGGCCGCATCATCACGCGTGCCATCAGCTTCAAGGGCCTGTCGCACCGCAGCGAACTGACCCAGTCCGACGTGGTGCAGTACCAGGCGCATGCCGAGCGCCTGGCCTTTGTGGTGGAACTGGCCCAGCGCTGGTGCCGCCTGCGCCACAAGCCCAATGCGGACAAGCACCTGGCCTTGATCCTGGCCAACTACCCGACGCGCGAAGGCCGGCTGGGCAATGGCGTGGGGCTGGACACGCCGGCGTCGGTCATCCAGATCCTGCAGTCCTTGCAGCGCAGCGGCTATGTGCTGGATGCGATTCCCGCCGACGGCGACGCCTTGATGGCCCAGCTGCAGCAAGGCATCACCAACGACCCCGATTCCTGGGGCCAGCGCCCGGCCTGGCAAAGCCTGGACCTGGCGAGCTATCAGGCGTTCTTCGCGGGCCTGCCCGAGGCGAATCAGCAAGCCGTGCTGCAGCGCTGGGGCGCGCCCGACGCCGACCCCATGCTGCGCCAGGGCCGTTTCATGATCGCCGGACTGCGCTGCGGCCAGATCTTCGTGGGCATACAGCCGGCACGCGGCTACCACCTGGACCCCATGGCCAGCTACCACGACCCGGATCTGGTGCCGCCGCATTACTACCTGGCCTTCTACCACTGGCTGCGCAGCCGCTGGAACGCCGACGCCATGGTGCATGTGGGCAAGCACGGCAACCTCGAATGGCTGCCGGGCAAGAGCGTGGCCTTGTCCAACACCTGCTGGCCGGATCTGGTGTTCGGCCCCATGCCGCACCTCTATCCCTTCATCGTCAACGACCCGGGCGAAGGCACGCAGGCCAAGCGCCGCGCCCAGGCCGTGATCGTCGACCATTTGATGCCGCCGCTGACGCGCGCCGAAAGCTATGGGCCCACGCGCGATCTGGAGCGCATGGTGGACGAGTACTACGACGCCGCGACCATGGACCGCCGGCGCTCCGAGCTGCTGCGCAAGCAGATCCTGGCCCACATCGTGGCCCATGACCTGCACCAGGACCTGGGGCTGGCGGCGCCGTCGTCCGAAGAGGACGAGCAGCAGCTGCTCAACCGCACGGATGCCTATTTGTGCGAGCTCAAGGAAAGCCAGATCCGCGACGGTTTGCATGTTTTCGGGCAGTCGCCCCAGGGCCGGCTGGAGCGTGACACCTTGCTGGCCCTGGCCCGCCACCCCGTGGGCAACGGCCAGGGCGCGAATGCCAGCCTGGTCCGTGCCCTGGCCCAGGACTTGCAGCTGGGCGAGGACTTCAATCCGCTCGATGCCGCCTGGGAGCTGCCCTGGACCGGGCCGCGCC
>JAMNYN010000578.1 GCA_023622805.1 Pseudomonadota bacterium
AAGGGCGAGTGCATAGGTTTTGGCGGCCGCGTGTTCGGCGACGAAAAGCCCAAGTACCTGAACTCGCCCGAAACGCCGGTGTTCCACAAGGGACGCGAGCTCTACGGCCTCTTCGAGGCACGCAACGCCCTGCGAGAAATGGGCTATGCCCTGGTGACCGAAGGCTATATGGACGTGGTGGCGCTGGCCCAGCTGGGCTTTGCCAACGCCGTGGCCACGCTGGGCACGGCCTGCACGCCCGACCATGTGCAAAAGCTGTTCCGCTTCACCGACGCCGTGGTCTTCAGTTTTGACGGCGACAATGCCGGTCGGCGCGCCGCCCACAAGGCGCTCGAAGCCGCCCTGCCCTACGCCACCGACACGCGCAGCCTCAAATTCCTGTTCCTGCCCAGCGAACACGACCCCGACAGCTTCATTCGCGAATTCGGCACCGACGCTTTCGCGCGCCAGGTCGGCGACGCCAAGCCCCTGAGCCGCTTTCTGATCGATGCGGCCAGCGAAGGCTGCGATCTGGGCCTGGCCGAAGGCCGCGCCCACATGGCCAGCAACGCGCGCCCCCTGTGGACCTTGCTGCCCGACGGCGTGCTCAAGCGCCAGCTGCTCGCGGAGATTGCCGAACTGGCCCAGTTGCAGCTGCAGGACCTGAGCGAGTTGTGGAGCAAGGAACCCGCACGCCCCGGCATGCGCCCCAGCCACGCGCCAGCGCCGGGCCCCGAGTCCCACGGCGGCTACCCGCCCGACATGGACTGGGGCCAGGACAGCGGCAGCTATCCTCCTGCGACGCAGGGCAGCTACAACGGCGGCTACAGCGCCAACACGGGCGGCGGCAGCTGGAGCCCCAGCCAGGGCCAGGGCAAAGGCAAGAAATGGGAAAAAAGCTGGGGGCGCGACCGCCAGCCCGCGGACCGTTTCGAAGCCGCCTCGCGCGGGCCGCGCAGCATGCCGGCGACGCGCACCGACCAGGCCGCGCGGCTGCTGATGGCCCACATGGAGTTCATGGAAGAGCTCACGCACGAGGACTTTGACGCCTTGTCGCGCTGCAATGCGCCGCACGGCCCCTTGTTTGCCTGGCTGGAAGCCCAATTTCTGGAATACGGGGCCCTGCCCTGGGCCGTGCTGCGCGAGCGCCTGCGCGACCCTTCGGCAGTCGCCGTCGCGCCGCTGGCCGAACGCCTGATGACCGGCCCCCATGCCCAGCCCGAAGGCGAGCTGCCCGAGCTGCGCCGCGAGCTGCGCGGCGTGCTCAATCGCATCCTGATCGACCACATCAAGCAAGAAACCCATGCAACTGCAATGGCTATTGCCAGCGACCCCCACGCTGCGCAGCGGCTGCGGGATTTGTATGCCCGTTTGCAGTTTTTAGAAAATGAAACGCGTAATGCCTCTTGAAATAGCTGGACAAAGATATAATTAAAGGATAGCGGCAAGAGCGACAGCAGCACCTCCGGGCCGGGTCAACGTGAAAAACACGTAAGTAGCAGCAATTGCACGGACCCAAATTACCGCAAGGACTGCACCCCAAATGTTCGCCCATACATCTTGCCAAGGAGATCTTTCTCCGGATGCCTTATCGGTCAATGGCCGAGCTGCATCCTATGCGCCGGGATCCGAGGCGCTTGCGTTCTCTTTGTGTGTTCGATTTTGCTTCAGAGGTGTTCATGCCCGCTCCAAAGTCCCCGAAGTTACCCAAGTCTGCCTCTGGCACCGCTGCAACACCTGAAAAATCTGTGCCTGCAACCGCAGCTGCCAAGGGCGTGTCCAAAACACCCTCCAAGGCCGTAAAAACTGCGACCACAACAGCGACTGCGCCGGCAGCCGCTGCCAAGAAAGTCAACCCCGTGGCCACCAAGACCTCTGCTGAACTCATCGCCGCCGCTGACGCGCTCCTCGCCGCCGCCGCACCCGCCAAGCGCGGCCGCAAGCCCAAGGCTGCTGCCGAAGACGGCGCCGAACCCGTCGCCAAGAAGGCCCCCGCCGCCAAGAAGGCTGCCGCTGCAGACAAGACCCCTGCCAAGCGCGGCCGCAAGCCCAAGGCCAAGGAAGGCGGCGACGACATGGACGACACCGACCTGTCGGACATCGAGTCGGACCTCGAAGGTGAAGTGGAAGCCGTCGAAACCACGACGACCACCACGACCGAGAAGGTCAAGCCGCTGCGCATGAAGATCAGCAAGGCCAAGGAACGCGCCTTGATGAAGGAATTCGGCCTGGACGAAACCGTCCTGACCGAAGAAGAAATGCTGACCCGCCGCCAGCGCCTGAAGGCGCTGATCAAGCTGGGCAAGACCCGCGGCTACCTCACGCACGGCGAAATCAACGATCACCTGCCCGACAAGCTGGTCGATGCCGAAACGCTGGAAGTCGTGATCTCCATGCTCAACGACATGGGTGTGGCGGTGTACGAGCAGACGCCCGACGCTGAAACCCTGTTGCTGAACAACACCGGCCAGTCGGCCACCACCGAAGAAGAAGCCGAAGAAGAAGCCGAAGCCGCGCTGTCGACGGTGGACTCGGAGTTCGGCCGCACCACCGACCCCGTGCGCATGTACATGCGTGAAATGGGCACCGTGGAGCTGCTGACGCGCGAAGGCGAAATTGAAATCGCCAAGCGCATCGAAGGCGGTCTGCAGAACATGATGCAGGCGATCAGCGCATCGCCCGCGACCATTGCCGAAATCCTCAACATGGCCGAAGAGATCCGCGGCGGCAAGGTCGTCATCTCGACCATCGTCGACGGTTTCTCCAACCCCAATGAAGCCGACGATTACGTGGCCGAAGAAGACTTCGACGAATTCGACGAAGAAGACGACGACGACGGCAAGGGCGGCTCCAAGGCGCTGACCAAGAAACTCGAAGAGCTCAAGAACGAAGCCCTGTCGCGTTTCGACAAGATGCGCGAGCTGTTCGAGAAGATGCACAAGATCTACGACAAGGAAGGCTACGGCACTCCTGCGTACATGAAGGTGCAGGCTGCGCTGACCGAAGAGCTGATGACCATCCGCTTCACGGCCAAGACCATCGAAAAGCTGTGCGACCTCGTGCGCGCCCAGGTGGACGACGTGCGCAAGAAGGAACGCGAACTGCGCCGCATCATCGTCGACAAGTGCGGCATGCCCCAGGAAACCTTCATCAAGGACTTCCCGGCCAACCTGCTGAACCTCGACTGGGTGGTCAAGCAAGCCAACTCCAACAAGCCCTGGAGCACCATCCTCGAGCGCAACATCCCGCCCGTGCAGGAATTGCAGCAGAACCTGCTCGACCTGCAGACCCGCGTGGTCGTGCCCCTGCCAGGCCTCAAGGACATCAACAAGCGCATGAACGACGGCGAACGTGCCTCGCGCGATGCCAAGAAGGAGATGATCGAGGCCAACTTGCGCCTGGTGATCTCGATTGCCAAGAAGTACACCAACCGCGGTCTGCAGTTCCTGGACTTGATCCAGGAAGGCAACATCGGTCTGATGAAGGCCGTGGACAAGTTCGAATACCGTCGCGGCTACAAGTTCTCGACCTATGCCACCTGGTGGATTCGCCAGGCCATCACGCGCTCGATCGCCGACCAGGCACGCACCATCCGGATTCCGGTGCACATGATCGAGACCATCAACAAGATGAACCGCATCAGCCGCCAGCACTTGCAAGAGTTCGGCTTCGAGCCCGATGCGTCCATCCTGGCCGCGAAGATGGAAATCCCCGAGGACAAGATCCGCAAGATCATGAAGATCGCCAAGGAGCCTATCTCCATGGAAACGCCGATCGGTGACGACGACGACAGCCACCTGGGCGACTTCATCGAAGACGGTGCCAACACCGCGCCTATCGATGCCGCCATGCAGGCCGGTCTGCGCGACGTGGTCAAGGACATCCTCGACGGCCTGACGCCAC
>JAMNYN010000633.1 GCA_023622805.1 Pseudomonadota bacterium
AGCGCCGGCGAGGCCAGATAGGAGGAGAAGGCGCTCAGACCGGAAGCGCCGCCCAGCGACTGCGCCAGAATGGCCAGCAGCGGCGCCAGCAGGCCGACGGCGAGCACCAGGACCACGCCGATCAGACCCAGTTGCGCCAGCCGGTCGCTCCAGTGCACGCGCTGGCGCAAGGGCCGTGCCTGCCGGCCCAGAACGAGGGTGTTCATGCGCCGTCTCCGGCGGCGAAGGCGCGCAGGCGGTCGGTGCGCAGCGCAAAGCGCACGCGGCCTCCCAGATGGACCCGGTACTCGTCCATCTGGTTGAGTGAATACTGCAGTTGCACGGGCTGCCCGGGAATGCCGTCGACCTCGACCTCGGCCAGGCAGTTGCCGCCCAGGAACTCGATGCGCCGCACCCGGCCTTCGCACAAGGCCGGATCGTCATGGTGCAGCGCGTCGAGGATGCGGTCTTCGGGGCGCAGGTACAGCACCGCCGGGCTGCCGGCCGACAGCGGGGTACTGGCCGGGCCTTTGAGCCGCTTGTTGCCGCAGCGAAACCAGTGGTCGCCCTCGGCCGTGGCTTCCAGGCGGTTGACCTTGCCGATGAAGCGCGCGACGAAGGGCGAGGCCGGCTCGCGGTAGATTTCGGTGGGCGTGCCGATCTGCTCGATCACGCCATGGTTCATGACCACGATGCGGTCGGCCACGGACAGCGCTTCTTCCTGATCATGCGTGACCATGATGGTGGTCACGCCCAGCTCGCGCTGCAGCGCGCGGATCTCGTTGCGCAGATGCACGCGCACGATGGCGTCCAGCGCCGACAGCGGCTCGTCCAGCAGCAGCAGCCCCGGCGAGGTGGCCAGCGCACGCGCCAGCGCCACGCGCTGCTGCTGGCCGCCGGACATCTGCGCCGGGTATTTGGCGTCGCTGCCCGGCAGGCCCACCAGGGTCAGCAGCTGCTGCACGCGGGCCCGCACCTGGGCACGCGGCAGACGCCGGTTCACCAGGCCATAGGCCACGTTGTCGGCGATGCTGAGGTTGGGGAACAGCGCATACGACTGGAACACGATGCCGTAGTCGCGCTGGGCCGGCGGCAGCACCGAGATGTCCCGGCCGTCCTGCAGGATGGCGCCCTGGGTCTGGGTCTCCAGCCCCGCGATGATGCGCAGCAGCGTCGTCTTGCCGCAACCCGAAGGGCCGAGGAAGCAGACGAATTCTCCGCGCCGGATGGCGAGGTCGATCTGCTCCAGCGCGGTGAACGTGCCGAAGCGCTTGTTCACCCCCTGCAACTGCAGGTAGGTGGGCGCTTGCCGGTGAGCGTTGCCGGCGGCAGGGTAGGGCATGCTGTACTCAGCTGCGTCTCGCGGGGCCCACATCACTTCTTCGCTTCGCTCTTGGTGTCGTAGCGACGCGTCCATTCCGCCAGAATGCGGTCGCGGCCCGCGGCGGACTGGTTGAAGTCCATCTTGATCAGGCGCGACTCGTAGTCGGCCGGGATGTTGGCCAGCTTGGGCGCCACGCCGGGCTGGGCCGTGATCGCGAAGTTCTTGCCGTACAGCAGCATGGCGTCCTTGGAAGAGGCCCAGTCGGCCAGCTTCTTCGCCGCATCCAGCTTCTTCGTGCCCTGGTAGATGGCGAAGCCTTCCAGGTCCCAGCCCAGGCCTTCCTTGGGGAAGACGAGTTCGATGGGCGCGCCCTTGGACTTGTTGATGTGGCCGCGGTATTCGAAGGAGATGCCGGCCACGTATTCACCAGCCGCCGCCATGTTGCAAGGCTTGGAGCCCGAGTGCGTGTACTGGCCGATGTTCTGGTGCAGGGCGTCCATGTACTTCCAGCCGCCGCCCTTGCCGTTGTCGTCACCCCACAGCTGCAGCCAGGCCGCCACGTCGAAGTAGCCGGTGCCGGACGAGGCCGGATTGGGCATCACCACCTGGCCCTTGAACTCCGGCTTGAGCAGGTCCTGCCAGCTGGTGGGCGTAGGAATGTTCTTTTTCTTGGCTTCGATGGTGTTGAAGCAGACCACGGCGCCGAACACGTTCATGCCCCACCAGGCGGGCGGAGTCTTCTTGTCGCGGTACTGCACCATGATGGCGTCCAGGTTCAGCGGGGCATAGGGCTGCAGCATGCTGTTGCGGTCGAACAGGGCCAGGCTGGAGGCGGCCACGCCCCAGATCACGTCGGCCTGCGGGTTGGATTTTTCCGCCAGCAGCTTGGCCGTGACCACGCCGGTGGAGTCGCGCACCCACTTGATGGCGATGTCCGGGTGCACCTTGTTGAACGCCTCCTGGTAGGCCTTGAGTTGGTCGGTTTCCAGCGCGGTGTAGACCGTCAGTTCGGTTTTCTGGGCATGGGCGGCCAGCGAGAAAGCAAGGCCCAGGGCCAGTGCTGCGAGGGGTTTGACGAGTTGCATGAAGAAGCTCCGGGAGCACCAAGGAAGTGGCAAATTTGCCATTTCGATAAGTCATCCTCATGACATGTGCCGGGTGCAAAATGCATCTCACCCCCATCGTTGATTGTTTATTGCAGATTGCAGATCGTAGACAATCTGCTGTCTGAAAGGCGCGCATTTCCCATGGATTCCTCTTCGTCCCCGCACCCCACCATCGCACAACTGCAGGGAAACTCCCTGGCCAAACTCGTGCAGAACGAGGTGGAGCGCCTGATCCTGGACGGCACGCTGCTGCCGGGCGCCAAGCTCACGGAGAGCACGCTGGCCGAGCAGCTCGGCGTCTCGCGCGGACCGGTGCGTGAAGCCTTCAGGCTGCTGGAAGAGGCCGGCCTGGTGCGCACGGAAAAAAGCCGCGGCGTGTTCGTGCGCGATGTGCCGATTGAAGAGGCGCTGGAGATCTTCGAAGTGCGTGCCGTGATGGACTTGTACGTGGGCCGCAAGGTCGCGCAATGCGCCAGCAGCGGCGAAGTGCGCGAGCTGCGCCAGTTGGTCGATGCCATGGACCAGGCCGTGAAGGGCGGCAACGCCCAGGACTACCACCGGTTCAATCTGCTGTTCCATGACCGTCTGCTGGAACTCGCCGGCAATGCCAAGCTGGTGGCCACCTACCGCAAGCTGGTGAACGAGCTGTCGCTGTTTCGCCGCCGCAACCTCACCGACGAGTCCATGGCGATGTACTCACGCGAGCATCGCCAGATCGTCAAGGCCATCGCCGCGGGCGACCGCGGCCAAGCAGGCGGGGGGCAGCACTGTTCCGGCCGCACGCGGCGCGCGGCGTTCCGTCTCGGCCTGAACGCCATGCAGACCCCTCTCTACCGCGCAGACTTCACATGACGATGCCGCTTCCGGTCTTTCTGGCGGTCCTGCTGGGTGCGCTGCTGCACGCCAGCTGGAATGCGCTGATCAAGTCTTCCAGCGACAAGGCGCTGGACACGGCCTTGATCCACAGCCTGGGCTTTGTCTTCGCCCTGCCCCTGCTGCTCTACACCGGGCTGCCCGTCGCCGCGGCCTGGCCCTATCTGCTGGCCTCCACACTGATCCACATCGGCTATTACGCGGCCTTGAGCGGCGCCTACCAGCATGGGGACCTGGGCTTCAGCTACCCCATCATGCGCGGCTGCGCGCCGCTGCTGGTCGCCCTGGGCAGCCATGCCTTCCTGGGCGAGAGTCTGTCCACCGCCGCCTGGCTGGGCGTGGCCGTGATCTGCGTGGGGGTGGTGGCGCTGGGCCTGCTGCCCGCGGGGGCCAAGGGCGCCAGCGGCAAGGCGCTGGCCTTCGCCTTGTGCAATGCCGCCATCATCGCGGTCTACACCGTGGTCGACGGCCTGGGCGTGCGCGCGGCGGGCGACGCCCTGGCCTACGTCGCGGCGCTGTTCCTGTTCGACGGCATTCCCTACCTGCTGCTGGTGCTCTGGCGCCGCGACGCCGCGGGCCGGCGCCTGGCCTGGCGCTACATGACGGGCCGCTGGCGCATCGCCTGGCTTGGCACGCTGGCTTCGCTGGGCAGCTACGGCATCGCCCTGTGGGCCATGACCCAGGCCCCCGTGGCCGTGGTCGCTGCGCTGCGCGAGACTTCGGTGTTGTTCGCCGCGCTGATCGGCACGCTGTTCCTGCGCGAGGCCTTCGGCCCGCGGCGCGCCCTGGGCGTGGGCATGGTGCTGGCGGGCGTGATGGTGCTGCGCAGCGGCTGAGCGCAGTCCAGGTCCATGCGCTTGACGCCAAGCAGTCGCCACGCGCCGTGAGGGCAGAATGCATGCAGCCCCCATGCCAAAAGAAAGACCCATGCCCCAGGCCCCTTCAATACGCCCATTTGCGTTCGTACTCGCCGTGCCCGATCTCGCACGAAACACGGCTTATTTCAAGGAGGCCCTGGGCTTCAAGGTGGAATGGCCTGAAGGTACGGGATGGCAGCTGGTTTCGCGCGGGGCTGTACGCATCATGCTGGGCCATTGCCCGGACGCAGCCCCGCCGTCGGCGACGGGCGACCACAGCTACTTCGGGTATTTGCATGTGGATGATGTCGATGCCCTGCATGCCGAATTCGTCCAGCGGGGCGCGCTGATCCTGCAGCCGCCCGCGGACCAGCCGCATGGCATGCGCGAATTCCTGGTCGCAACGCCTGACGGGCACCGGCTCATGATGGGGCAGGATCTGGCCGTGAAAATGGGCTGCCAGCCTGCCACCGACCCACAAGAGGACGCCATGGACATAATGATTCGCAACGAGACAGCGGCTGATGTGGATGCCATCGATGCGGTGACGAGCGCGGCATTTCTGACAGCACCCCAACCGAGCATACCGAGCAGTTCATCGTCAAGGCGCTGCGCAAGGCGGGGAAATTGACGCTATCGCTGGTCGCCGAGGACGATGGGACGGTGGTGGGCCCGCCGGTCTCGATTTCGGACGGTGCCTCTGGCTGGCATGGTATCGGCCCGATTTCCGTGCTGCCGCAATACCAAGGCCAAGGGATTGGCGCGCGCCTCATGAGCGCGGCCATGTGAGCGCTGCGCGAAAGAGGGGCAGCAGGTTGCGCCGTTCTTGGCGAGCCGGAATATTACGGGCGCTTTGGTTTTCGGGCGGAGCCCGGGCTTGTTCTTGCGCGCATGGCTGCTTCCGGCGTCAGAATGGTTGTCGCCTCCATGGAACAAGAACCTGAGGGCGGCAATGAAGGACCAAAGTGTCGAGATACGGACAAGCATTCAAAAGTACCCGAGCATAGGCTTCAGCGACCTGGCTGCGCCACGGGCCTGGGCGAGCAACAGAACTTTTCGCCTCGTTGCAGAAGAATGATGCACAAGACTCTCTGTTTCTCAGCCTTTTTCTTTCTTTGATGGAAGTCCCCGAAAGAAGTATTCAATAAAGTCGTCCTTGAAAAGCGGCTTGGAAAAAAGAAAACCCTGAAAGTTACGACAGCCACCATCGATCAAAAATTGATGCTGTTCTTCAGTCTCAACACCTTCTGCGATCACTTCCAAGCCGAGGCTTTCCCCTAAGGAAATAATTGTTTTCACGATGGACGCATCGAAGCTATTGGTGGTGACATCCCGAACAAAAGATTGATCAATCTTGAGCTGATCCAGAGGAAGGCGCTTCAAATAATTCAGCGAAGAATACCCTGTGCCGAAATCATCCAGAGAGAAGCAAATTCCCAATGATTTCAATTCTTTCATTTTTTCCGGGATTTCGTCCGCATCTTGCGAGAAGATACTTTCTGTGAGCTCCAGCTCCAACATGGCTGGATTGACATCGGTGGCTTCAATGATGGAAATCAATTGCGGCATGAAATCAGGATGATGAAATTGCTTCGCGCTTACATTGACGGCCAATTTCAGTTTCGATAAAGAATTTTCCTTGCTCCATGAATGCAGCGTCTCGCAGGTTCTTCTTAAAACCCATTGCCCCAGATGGGATATAAAGCCACTGCGCTCAGCAATTTCAATAAACACCGATGGGGGAATTATTCCGATTTTTGGATGCCGCCAGCGACATAAAACTTCTGCGCCTGCAACATGACCACTCAAGCCAATCTGTGGTTGATAAACCAAATAAAATTCATCAGCATCCAGACCTGATTGCATGTCATGCTCCAGCTGGACTCGCTCTGCTATGACTTTTTGAAGCTGCCGGTCAAAGAATCTATAGGTGTTTTTGCCTGCATTCTTGGCGTGATACATCGCAGAGTCTGCCCCGCTGATTATTTCATCCATGGAGCTTTGGTCGGCACCAAAAATAACGACTCCTATGCTGGCATATGAATAATGCTGCCTGGATGAAAAAATAACTGGCTCCGATATTTTTAGCAGGATGTCCTGGCAAATTTTCTCCACGAAAATTTTCGCCTCATCGAACGAAGAATTCAAGCCTGTTAATATGGCAATCAACTCGTCTCCACCGAATCTGGCGACCATGTATCGATCGCCTACGGCTTTCTTTGTGCTCGACGCTACATGCATCAACACCGCGTCGCCGCACTGATGACCCCAATGATCGTTGATGGATTTCAAATTATCCAGATCGATCATGAAAATAGCGCCAAAGCTGCCTTGAGAATTATTTTCTTTGATCAATCGGGGGGCGGCATCAAGGAAACTCCTTCTATTGGGCAGGCCAGTTAAAACATCGAAATAGGCCAGTTGATGAACCTGCTGCTCAGCGCGTGTTCTCTCTGTGATATCGCGCGATAGAACAATGAATCGTGGGCTTTCCTCATCAGGCACATGCTTTCTGGCGATGGATAATTCAAAGCAGTACTTTTCACCACGCGCCTCCATCTCAATTCGACGCCCTGTGCTTCTCCCCGTTGCATTGGCCTCCTGGATCGCGTCGTACACCTGTTCAGCGGAGTGAAAAGGAAGAACCTCCCAGACAGTTTTATGCATCATCTCTTCAATCGGCATGTTCAAGCTTGATTGATGACTTGTTCTCAGTGCCAGGTAGCGCGCGTTCAAATCCATTTCAAAAAGCAGATCCGGAATAGCATCCAGCGTATCATTCAAATCCGCTGTGGTGTCCCGCATGCCCGATGTCATTTCAAT
>JAMNYN010000607.1 GCA_023622805.1 Pseudomonadota bacterium
CATAGGCGTCGGCTTCACCGGGCTGGGCAACGCCCTGGCGATGCTATGCCTGCGCTACGACAGGCATGATGGCCGGAACATGGCCGCACGCATCGCCAGGTGCATGCGAGATGCGGCCTATGCCGCATCGGTGGCGCTGGCGCGTGAAAAGGGCGCCTTTCCCCGATTCGATGCCGATGGGTATCTGTCGCCGGGGACTTTCGCCAGCCGACTGCCGCCCGCCCTGCAATACGCCATCCGGGAGCATGGCATCCGCAACAGCCATTTGCTGTCGATTGCCCCCACAGGCACGGTCAGCCTCGCGTTTGCCGACAACACCTCCAACGGGATCGAGCCTTCGTTCGCCTGGACTTATTGCCGAACGAAGCGCGCAGCGGATGGCTGCACGACCGAATATGCCGTGCAAGACCATGCGTGGCGCCTGTACCAGGCACTGGGCGGCGACGTGACACGGTTGCCCGACTACTTCGTCTGCGCGCAGCAGATGTCGGGCACGGACCATATCGCCATGCTGGAAGCGGTGCAGCCGTTGGTGGATTCGGCCATTTCCAAGACGGTCAACGTGCCGGTCGATGTGTCCTATGAGGACTTCAGCGCCCTTTACCTGCAAGCCTGGCATGCCCATCTCAAAGGGCTTGCCACCTACCGACCCAACACCATCCGGGGCGCGGTACTCAAAGCCGCCCCGTTGCAACACACTGGGCCGAGCACCTGCGATGAAAGAGGTTGCGGCAAGCCGTAACCAGGCAAGGATGCGCGGTACCTTGAAAGTCAAGCCATCGCACTGGCTCTGCCCCAGACTGGCCGCTGAAAGGCGAGGAAAACCCATGAATGCAGCACACAATGCGATGGTGAGATCTTTGCAGTCCGCTCCAATGCGACCGCGCCTGGGGCGAGCAGCGTGCGCAATTGCACTGACGATCGCCTAACCAATGCATGGGAACATCTCCACTGCACAAGAGCTGACGCGGCAGGCGTGATCGGTCCTTGCGAGTGCGAGGGCATCAGAAGCCCTGCCCCTCCTCACCGCGGATCACCAGAACAGGAACCGTCGCAAGCCGGATCACACTTTCTGCGCCGCTGCCGAGCAGCATCCGGCTCAGACCACGTCGGCCATGTGTGCCGACGGCCACGAGATCCGCCTGCCACGCAGCGGCCTCTCGCGCCACCAGGTCGCCGAGGCGTTGGCCGCGCGCCTCCATCAGGTGGGTGTCGCCCGCGACGCCTTCGGACTCGATCAGCGCGAGTGCAGCGTCCAGAATTTCCTGGCCCTGCTCGCGTGCCGTCTGCATCAACTCGCCCGTGTGCTCCATGATGCTGAACAGCTCGAATTCATCGATGGCAAGCATCACCCGCACGCGGCCCCCCGCTTCTTGGGCCAACTTGGCTGCAGCCATCAACGCCTTGTTGGATGTATCACTTCCATCGACGGGTACCAGGATGCGTTTGTAAGACATGATGAGGCCTTTCTTGGGCTGATGGGATCATGAAAATGTGCACCGCACTGCCTCGGAGGTGGCACATGCTTTGCAGGTGGATGCGCAGCGAGGTCAGGCAGCTACCTGGAGCTGGTCGATGACCCGCACCACGCCTTTGGCGCACAGGGCCGTACCCACGGCAGCCTCGCGCTCACGCAGCGAATCCACCCTGCCGCTCAAGGTGACCACGCCGCCGTCCACTTGTATGGCGATGTTCTTTGCCTCGCGTTGGGCATGGCGCGGCCGACATTCGCAGTATCTTGTTGCCGTCGGGTGGCGTCATGCGCTGCTCCTGGTGGTATTGATGACATGAATCTAGGCCGCATGCATCGATGCGACTTGATATATCTCAAGCAGCGCGCAAAGACCTCATCACCTCAGCAGGCGATGCGACGGATGGCCTGGCCGTTGGGGCATGGTCTGCACTGCATCAATCCGTGCGCAAAGGGTCCTATACTGAAAAAACGCCTCCATCTCGCAAGGACCTTCGCCATGCCCACCACCGAGAAGGTCCCGCCCCCCTCCACGCTGTCCACTCAAGGACTGGACAGCGCCGAAGCCGCACGCCGCCTGGCTGCCGATGGCCCAAATTTGCTGCCGGGCAGCGCGCCCAAGTCCACCTGGGCCATCGTGCGGGGGGTATTAACCGAGCCCATGTTCCTGATGCTGCTGGTGGCCGGTGGCGTCTACCTGGCGCTGGGTGACCGTGCCGAGGCATTGTTTCTGCTCAGCTTCGTCTTCGTCGTGATCGGCATCACGCTGGTGCAGGAGCGCAAGACGCAGCGCGCGCTCGAATCGCTGCGCGACCTGTCCGCCCCGCGCGCGCTGGTGCTGCGCGACGGCCAGGAGCAGCGCATCGCCGGGCGTGATGTGGTACGCGGCGATCTGCTGGTGCTGCACGAGGGCGACCGTATCGCTGCGGACGCGCAGTTGCTGGACGGCCAGCTCGAAGTCGACGAATCGCTGCTCACCGGCGAGGCGGTTCCGGTAGCCAAGTTGCCGCTGTCACCTGGGATCAGCGCTGCGCGCACCGCCACGGTGCCCGCAGACAGGCCGGACAGCCGCGCCACGGCGGCGCTGTTCGCCAGCACCGTGGTCACGCGCGGCATCGGCCTGGCCGAGGTGAACGCTACTGCGGCCCACACCGCCGTGGGGCGCATCGGCGCCGACCTGGCCGCCACCACCGAGCCTCCCTCGGCGCTGCAGCAGCGCTCGCGCACGCTGGTGCGACGGCTCGGCGCCGGCGCCCTGGTGCTGGCCAGCACCCAGGTGATGCTGGGCTGGTGGTGGAACGACAGGCCGTTGCTGGAAAGCCTGTTGGCGGGCATAGCCCTGGCCATGGCCATCCTGCCCGAGGAGATTCCGGTCATCCTGACCGTGTTCCTGGCACTCGGTGCCTGGCGCATCTCGCGGCAAAAGGTGCTGACGCGGCGCATCACTGCCGTCGAGACGTTGGGCGCCATCACTGTGCTGGCGGTGGACAAGACCGGCACGCTCACCATCAACCGCATGGCCGTGGCGGGGCTGGCCACCGCGACAGCACAGTTCACCCCCGAGGGCGCCAGCGAGCTGCCCGAAGAATTCCATCAACTGGCCGAATTCGCCATGCTGGCCACGCCTGCAGACCCGTTCGACCCGATGGAAAAGGCCATCCAGCAATTTGGCCACCAGTGGCTGGCCGGCACCGAGCATGTGCATGATGGACGTGAGCCGGTGTTCGAGTACGCGCTTTCGGGCGAGATCCTGGCCATGACGCGCGTTTTTTCCAACCGCGATCCGGCGCCTTCTAGCGCCCGCTGGCTGCTCGCCACCAAAGGTGCGCCCGAGGGCGTTGCCGATCTGTGCCACCTCGATGCCGCGCGGCAGGGAGCCATCCGCCAGCAGGTCGAGGCCATGGCCGAACGTGGCCTGCGCGTGCTCGGCGTGGCGCGCGGGTCCTGGAGCTGCCCGCCGCAGAGGGCGCACGAAAAGCCTGCCTGGCCGCAAAGCCAGCACGACTTCGACTTCGAGTTCCTCGGCCTGGTGGCGCTGGCCGACCCGCCGCGCCCCGAAGTTCCCACTGCCTTGGCCGAATGCCGGCAAGCCGGCGTGCGCGTGATCATGATGACCGGCGATCACCCCGCCACTGCGCGCGCCATAGCGCGCCAGGTGGGCCTGTCGGAGCGCCCCAGCGTCATCACCGGCTCCGAGCTGGAAGCGCTGGACGACGCCGCCCTGCGCCAATGCCTGCAGCATGTCGACCTGTGTGCGCGCCTCAAGCCCCGGCACAAGCTTCGTTTGGTGCAACTGCTGCGCGCATCGGGTGAGGTGGTGGCCATGACCGGCGACGGCGTCAACGACGCACCCGCGCTCAAGGCCGCCGACGTGGGCATCGCCATGGGTGAGCGTGG
>JAMNYN010000581.1 GCA_023622805.1 Pseudomonadota bacterium
CAATGCCGGCATTGTGCCCGCCGGCACTCAGAATGAAATCCACGGGGCCGGAGACCAGGCGGCTGACCTGGTACACGGATTTCCAGGGGGAGACATGGTCGGCCTCGGTGGCCACGGCAAACAAAGGCAGATCGATATCCCCGAGCCTGATCGTTTTTCCCGCGACGCGGTAACGCCCCTCGGCCAGGTCGTTGTGCAGGTAGAGGCGGCGCAGGTACTCGCTGTGCATGCGTGCCGGCATGCATGTGGCATCGGCATTCCAGGCGCGCAAGGCCGTCATCGGTGTATGCGCGCCCATCAGGTACTCATGCACCAGCTTGGACCACACCAGATCCTTGGAATTGATCAGCGCGAAGGTCCCGGCCATCTGCCGGCCGTCGAGATAGCCGCGGTCGGCCATCAAGTCCTCCAGGAAAGAGATCTGGCTTTCGTCGATGAACAGGCCCAGTTCGCCGGGTTCATGGAAATCCGTCTGCGCTGCCAGGAGCGTCAAGGTCTTGAATGGAAAGTTCCCCTGGCCGCTCAAGGCGGCTGCGGCCATGGCCAGCAGCGTGCCCCCCAGGCAGTAGCCCGTTGCATGGATCAGTGTCTGCGGGACAATCGCCTGTACCGCCTGGATGGCCGCCATCACGCCGAGCGTCAGATAGTCGTCCAGGCCCAGATTGCGGTCGTCGCCGTCGGGATTCTTCCAGGACACCATGAAAACGGTATGTCCCTGTGCGACCAGATAGCCGACCAAGGAGTCATGCGGCGTCAAGTCAAGAATGTAGTACTTCATGATCCACGACGGAATGATGAGCACCGGCTCCACATCGACCTGGGCCGTCACCGGCTCGTACTGGATCAACTCGATCAACGGGTTCTTGAACACGACCTTGCCCGGCGTCAGGGCCACCGTTTGACCGGGCTGGTACTTCTCCACGCCACGTGGCCTGCCATCGTCCAGCACCGCCCGAGCGTCGCGCCACCAGTTGGCAAAGCCGTTGACGAGGTTGGCGCCGCCCGTGGCCAGCGTCTTCTGCAGCACCAGGGGATTGCTGGCAATGAAATTCGATGGCGACCAGATGTCCAGCCACTGGCGCATGGTGAATGCCGCCACATCCTCGTGGTGCCGGGACACGCCGCGCACACCGCTCATGGCCTCGGCCCACCACTGTTCCTGCAGCAGGAACGCCTGGGCCCAGGCGTTGAACGGCTGGTGGCACCATTCGCCGCGCGCGAAACGCTTGTCACGCGGCGACGGTGCCACGCGGGGCGGGCACTCGCCTTGCGCGGATTGCGACACATACTGCAGCCACAGCAAGGCCTTGGAGGCCGCGCTGGCGGTCAGCTCCGCCTGCTTGGACGGCGAAACCCATAAATGGCTGAACCAGTCCACATAGGCCAGGCTCACCGCGACCGGCGAAATCCCATGCGCCAGGCGGGCCAGCCAGTGCTTGAGCGGCAGGTCCATGGGGGCCGGTGCATGGCCTGGCAAAGAAGGGTAGGAAAGCGCCATGACAGACTTCCTTTCGGTGGCAACACGCATGTCCTGGCTTCCCCAGCCGCGCCTGTTTCCGGCTTGCGCCGGCGCGGCCCGCTACAGACATGGCGGCGCGGTCAGCACATATGCTGGCCGCCATTGATCGACAGGTTGGCCCCCGTGACAAAGCCGGCGCGCTCCGACGCGAGGTAAGCGACCATTTCCGCGACCTCCGCCGGATCGCCGAGCCGGCCGACCGGAATCTCGGGAAGAATGCGGTCCTGCATCACATGGGGCGGCAGCGACTCCGTCATGCGCGTTCTCAAGTAACCGGGGGAGACGGTATTGACCGTGATGTGCTTGCCGGAAAACTCAATCGCCAAGGACTTCGTGAAGCCGTGGATTCCCGCCTTCGAGGCCGCGTAGTTGGCTTGGCCGAAAGCGCCGCGCTGGCCGTTCACGGACGAGATGTTGATGATGCGCCCCCAGCCCAGCAAGAGCATGTCATCGATGACCTGCTTGCTCATGTTGAACATGGAATCGAGGTTGGTGCGCAGAACGCTGTTCCACATGGCTGGCGTCATTTTTCTAAAACTCGCGTCCAGGGCAATGCCGGCGTTGTTCACCAGCACGGAAATGGGACCGTACTGGCGGCGCACGGACTCCACGGCCATGGCACAGGCTTCGAAATTGGCGACATCCACCTCGACCGCCGTGAAGTGGTAGCCCAGCAGCTGCTGCGCCTGCAGCCAGGCGGAGACATGCCTGTTGCCCGGCGAATGCATGGACACGACGGCGAAACCATCTGCCGCCAGCCGCCGGCAAATCGCTTCCCCCAGCCCCCCCGTGCCGCCCGTGACCACGGCAATGCGCTGCATTGTTGTCATGGAAAATCCCTTCAAGACATGCTCTGATCGCTCGCCCTCACAGGCGCCGCTGCGAAGCCATTCTCCGCCCCGCTACCAAGTCCGCTCACTCCTGCGGCGCTCGACCGACAGTAGGACAGGTACGGGCACAAGGCCTCCCGGGTCGCCGCCGCGGTTTCCTATAGACTTCCCAGGGCCGTGCCTGGCCTGTCTGGCCGTGCACAGCCCTCAGGTCCTTACTCGTTTGCCCAGAAGTAGGTTTGCAAAATGACATCGCCAGAACTTGAAGATGACCGTGTCTTTGAAAGCGCCGCCGAGCTCTTCAAGGCCATGGCTGCGCCCATGCGGCTGAAAATCATCAGCGCGCTGTGCAATGGGGAAAAGAATGTGTCGGAACTGCGCGCCGAGATCGAAACCACGCAGCCCAATATGTCCCAGCACCTCAACACCCTGTACCAGGCCGGCATCCTGGGACGCCGGCGTGAGGGCGTGAACATCTACTACTTCATCACCAACGACAAGGTGGTGCACATGTGCCGCACGATCTGCGTGCAGATCGCCATCGACCAGAACTAGGGCCGGCGCAGCCCGCAGGCTCAACCCGCCGCCGCACGGAACACCGGTATTTTTCGCCCCTCCGCGCTGCGCTCGAATGCGACCTGGACCGGCATGGCTATGCGCAGCAACGCGGGGTCGATATCGACCATGCGGGTCAGCATGCGCGGCCCTTCCGCCAACTCGACATAGGCGACGGTGTAAGGCGGCTGCGCACGCCGCAGTGTCGAGAAGGCGTACAGCCGTCCCTTGCCGCTCAGCGGCGTCCATTCGGTCCGGCCGCTGCCGCAGAACGGACACAGGCAACGCGGATACCAGTGGAATTTTGCGCAGTCCATGCAGCGCTTGCCCAGGAACTCGCCGCGCTCGGCAGCCAGCCAGAACGGCAGGCTTTCGGGCTGGCCGACGACATAGGGGTCGGCCTTGAGGTCTTCTGCGCTCATCATGTCAGTCTCTTTCCAGGATCAGGGAAGCGTAGTTGAAGCCCATGCCCACCGGCATGCCGGGGCCGGTGACCAGCGCAAGCGAACAACCGGGCACCTGCACTGCCGGGTGCGCCTCGCCCCGCAGCTGGCGTACGGCCTCGATCACCTTGGTGATGCCGCCGCGGTTGGACGGGTGGTTGTTGCACAGACCGCCGCCATCGGTGTTCCAGGGCAGCTGGCCGCGGCCCGCGATGAGATTGCCTTCGGCAACAAAACCACCGCCCTGCCCGGGCTTGCAAAACCCCAGTTGCTCCAGCTGGGTGATGACCATCATGGTGCAGGCATCGTAGATCGACGCATATTGGATGTCCCGCGGTGTGAGCCCGGCCTGCCCGAACACTTTCGGGCCGGTCACCAGGGCGCCCATCTGAAAGGCGTCGAAGCCGCCGCCATGGTTGGTGTGTATGGTCTCGGCGCTGGCCAGCACTTTCACGCCCGGGCGTCCCAGGGAGCGGGCGATGGCGGCATTGGTCAGCACCACCGCGCCGCCGCC
>JAMNYN010000359.1 GCA_023622805.1 Pseudomonadota bacterium
AGGCCTACCTCGACAAGGTCACGAAGAAGATGGTCGAGCCCGTCACCACCATGCAGATCTACGCGGGCGCCGTGCCTTTCGTGGTGATCCAGCTGGTCATGGTGGGCCTGATCATTTTCTTCCCGGGCATTGTCTCCAGCGGCCTGGACGAGAAAGTCGTCTACGACCTCGACAAGGTGCGCCAGCAAATGGAAGACAGCATGCCACCGGCCATCGACTTTGACGATCCGAGCACGCAGATTCCGGGCAACGAACCCGCGCAGGCCAGCGACGCCCCGGCCAGCGCCGAAGACGCGCTCAAGGCCATGCAGGACACGCTGGAGCGCGAAGGCGCCAAGCAGTAAGCGCCCTAGCCTGCCGCTCCCCCTACAAGCCCCTGACGGCCCTGCCGCAGGGGCTTTTTCATGCCCTCCGCCAAGGCAGGATCGGTGTCCACTCTGAATAGGCGTAAAAAAGCCAGGCAGAGCCTGGCTTGGTTATCGCTAGCAGCCTATGCAACTGACGTTGCCCAGTAAGGAGGCAGCGAGGAAGGGCCCCCCGCACCGAGGCTGCCGCCCCCTCACAGGGGGAAGCGCCGAAGGCGCTCAGGGGGTGCTCAAAGTTTTTGCGAAGCCATGTAGTTGTCGAAACGCGATTCGGCAAAGCGGAACCAGAGGATCTGATCACGCTGGAAGTTGCGGTAGTCGGCGTAGATCTTCTTCCACTCGGGGTTGCTCTTGTCGAGCTCGGCGTACAGCTCCATGGTCGCCTTGAACGATGCATCCATCACCGTCTGCGGGAACGGCAAGACCTTGGCCTTGGCCGCGACCAGTTGCTTGAGCGCACCCGGATTGCGCGCGTCGTAGCGGGCCTGCGTGACCACATGCGCCTCGTTGCTCGCGGCCTGGATCATGCCGCGCTGCTCCGGAGTCAAAGACGCGAGTGCCTTCTGGTTCACATAGAACTCCAGATTCAGGCTGCCTTCCCACCAGCCGGGGTAGTAGTAGAAAGGAGCGACCTTGTTGAGGCCCAGTTTCAGGTCATCGTAAGGTCCGATCCACTCGGCCGCATCGATGGTGCCTTTTTCCAGCGACTGGTAGATTTCGCCGGCGGGAATGTTCTGCGGCACGCCACCCAGGCGCTCGATCACCCGCCCGGCAAAGCCGCCGACGCGGAACTTCAGGCCCTTGATGTCGGCGGGCGACTTCACTTCCTTGC
Organism: Pseudomonadota bacterium; assembly: GCA_023622805.1. Taxonomy (GTDB): domain Bacteria; phylum Pseudomonadota; class Gammaproteobacteria; order Burkholderiales; family Burkholderiaceae_C; genus Comamonas; species Comamonas bellezanensis. Next base: position 1,198 of record JAMNYN010000359.1, read on the forward strand.
GGAACCATCCGCCCATCTGCGCGCCGGTATTGCCACCCAGATAGTTGACGATGTTGTACTTGGCATAGAACTCGCGCATCAGCTTCTGGCCATTGCCATCGACCATCCAGGCCGTGAGCTGGCGCGAGTTCATGCCGAACGGAATGGCGCCGCCAATGGCGAAGGCCTCGTTCTTGCCGAAGAAGTAATAAGGCGCGGTATGGGCCATTTCCACGGTGCCGTTCTGCACGCCGTCAACCACGCCAAACGCCGGCATCAACTCGCCGGCCGCGTGCACGGTCACTTCAAACTTGCCGCCCGACATTTCCTTGATCGCGCGGGCAAACACTTCGGCCGAGCCGTAGATGGTGTCCAGCGACTTGGGGAAGCTCGAGGCGATGCGCCAGCGCACCACAGGCTGGGCATGCACGGAGGGAGCGGCCGCGGCCGCCAGCACGCCGGCGATGCCGGCATTTTTCAAGATGGAACGACGATCCAATTTGTGTCTCCTTGGTGTTGATCCCAGCCCGCCCCACGGCGGCGACAGGTCGAAAAAAAACCGGCATCAGGACCACTGCAGTCAGTCCTGATACCGGTTGCTTGCCATGGGCTGGAGCGCCTGCGCGTTGCCAGCCATGTGCGTTGCCCAACGCCTGCTATTACAGCTTGACGGAAGTCATGTAGCTATTGAAGCGGAACTCCGAGAAGCGCTCCCACAGCAGCTGGTCGCGCTGGAAGGCGCGCATGTCCTGGTGGATCTTCTTGAACTCGGGCGACTTGGCCTCGTGCTCGGCAAAGACTTCCATCGAAGCCTTGTAGCCGGCGTCCATCACGTCCTTGGGGAAAGGCTTGAGCTGGGTCTTGTCGGCGACCAGCTTCTTCAGGGCGATGGGGTTGAATGCGTCGTACTTGGACGTCATGTCGCGCGCCGCAACCTTGGTCGCGGCATCGACGATGGCCTTGTTCTCCGGCGACAGCGCGGCGTAGGCCTTGGTGTTGACAAAGAACTCCAGCTCGGCACCACCTTCCCACCAGCCGGGGTAGTAGTAGTAAGGCGCGACCTTGTTGAAGCCCAGCTTCTGGTCATCGTAGGGACCGACGAACTCGGTGGCGTCCAGCGTGCCTTTTTCCAGCGCCTGGTAGACATCGCCGGCAGGCATGTTCTGCGAGATCACGCCCAGCTTGGCCATGGCTTCACCGAACAGGCCGCCGCCCAGGCGCATTTTCAGGCCCTTGAGGTCGGCTGCGGACTTAATTTCCTTGCGGTACCAGCCGCCCATCTGCGTGCCCGTGTTGCCAGCGCTGTAGCTCTTGATGTTGTAGTTGGCGAAGAACGCATCCATCAGCTTGCGGCCGTTGCCGTGGTCCATCCAGGCGTCCATCTGGCGCGCCGTCAGGCCGAAGGGCACTGCGCAGGCAAAGGCAAAGATCGCATCCTTGCCGGTGAAGTAGTAAGGCGCGGTCTGCGCCATTTCGATCGTGCCGTTCTGCAGGGCATCGACCACGCCGAAAGCGGGCATCAGCTCGCCGGCGGCGTGCACGGACACTTCGAACTTGCCGCCCGACAAGGCCTTCACGGTGCGCGCAAACATTTCGGCGCTGCCGAAAATGGTGTCCAGCGACTTGGGGAAACTCGATGCCATGCGCCAGCGCACAGCGGCTTGCGCGTGCACCGCAGGGGCCACACCGGCAGCCAGAACACCGGCGATACCCGCCTGCTTGATCAATGAACGACGATCCATGTAAACAACTCCATTAGAAAGTCTGGCTGCACTGACGTCAGCTCCCCCGCGGAGATGGGCACAGCGCCCATCCAGACTTGATTCCAATGATTGTAGGAAAGCACCTTGTGCAAACATTCCTGGGTAAACCCGGCTTTACCCCTATTCATGACACATTTATTTGCAAGTTGCGGCCACCGAGCGGGCTGGACCCGCGTGGCGGCGTAAAAAAGCCGCCTCGCGGCGGCTTTCCTGCTCTTGAATCATCCATGGTTCAGCGTACCGCCCACAGACCATGCAACTGGCGCGCCCCAGCAAGGGGGCAGCGAGGAAGGGCCGCCCCGCACCGAGGCTGCCGTCCCCCTCCACCGAAGGTTGAGAGGGGGAAGCGACGAAGTCGCTCAGGGGGTGTTTAAAAAGCGCTCGCGCACCGACTTCTCTATGCCGGGCGCATCCAGCCCCTGCAGGGCCAGCAGCTTGACCGGGTCGCCGTGCTCGATGAACTGGTCCGGCAGGCCCAGCTGCAGCACCGGGCGCAGCACGCGCGCGGCCTGCAAGGCTTCCAGCACGGCACTGCCCGCACCGCCCATGATGGCGCCCTCTTCCAGCGTCACCAGCGCATCGTGGCGCGCAGCGACTTCCAGCAGCAATTCCACGTCCAGCGGCTTGGCCCAGCGCATGTTGACCACCGTCGCGTCCAGCGCCTGTGCAGCTTCCAGCGCGGGGTACAGCAGACTGCCGAAGGACAGGATGGCGACGCGTGGACCGGCCTCGGAGGTGCGGCTGGATTCGCGGCGGATTTCGCCCTTGCCGAACGGCAGGCCTTCCAGGCTGGCCAGGGGCTCGACGCCGGCGCCACTGCCGCGCGGATAGCGCACGGCCACCGGGTGGTTCTGCGCATAGGCCGTGCTCAGCAGCTGGCGGCATTCACGCTCGTCGGCCGGGCAGGCAATGGACATTATTGGGAATGCAGCGCACGAACGGAATGTCGTAGTTGCCCGCATGGGTCGCGCCATCGGCGCCGACCAGGCCGGCGCGGTCGAGCGCAAACACCACCGGCAGGTTTTGCAGTGCCACGTCGTGGATCAGCTGGTCATAGCCGCGCTGCAGGAAAGTGGAGTAAATCGCCACCACCGGCTTGACGCCTTCGCAGGCCATGCCGGCCGCGAAAGTGATCGCATGCTGCTCGGCAATGCCTACGTCGTAGTAGCGCTGGGGGAAGCGCTTTTCGAACTCCACCATACCCGAGCCTTCGCGCATGGCCGGGGTGATGCCCACCAGGCGCTTGTCCTCGGCCGCCATGTCGCACAGCCAGCGGCCGAAGACCTGGGTGAAGGTGGTCTTGGACGGCGTGGTCGGCTTGACGATGCCTACGGCCGGATCGAACTTGCCCGGGCCGTGGTAGGTGACAGGGTCGGCTTCGGCCAGCTTGTAGCCCTGGCCCTTCTTGGTCACCACATGCAGGAACTGCGGACCTTCAAGGCCCTTGATGTTTTCCAGCGTCGGGATCAGCGAGTCCAGGTCATGGCCGTCGATGGGGCCGATGTAGTTGAAGCCGAAGTTCTCGAACAGCGTGGCCGGCACCACCATGCCCTTGGCCGACTGCTCCAGGCGCTTGGCCAGTTCCAGCAGCGGCGGCACCTGCTTGAGCACGCTCTTGCCCACGCCGCGCGCCTTGGCATAGAACTGCCCGCTCATCAGCTGGGCCAGGTAACGGTTGAGCGCGCCCACCGGCGGGCTGATGCTCATGTCGTTGTCGTTGAGGATCACCAGCAGGTTGGCGTCGGACACGCCGCCATTGTTCAGCGCTTCGAAGGCCATGCCGGCCGTCATGGCGCCGTCGCCGATGATGGCCACGGCGCGGCGGTCTTCGCCCTTGCGCTTGGCGGCCAGGGCCATGCCCAGGGCCGCCGAAATGCTGGTCGACGAGTGCGCCGTGCCGAACGTGTCGTACTCGCTTTCGCTGCGCAGCGGAAAGCCCGACAGGCCGCCGAGCTGGCGCAGGCTGGGCATGCGGTCGCGCCGGCCGGTGAGAATCTTGTGGGGGTAGGTCTGGTGACCCACATCCCAGACCAGCCGGTCACGCGGGGTGTCGAACACTGCATGCAGGGCTACCGTGAGCTCCACCGTCCCCAGGTTGGAGCTGAGGTGGCCGCCAGTGCGCGACACGCTGTCGAGCACATAGCTGCGCAGCTCCGCGGCCAGCGCCTTGAGCTGTGCGCGCGAGAAACGGCGCAAGTCCGCAGGGCTGTTGACAGCCTGCAAGAGGGGATAGGAATTCGTGGACATTTGCTATTTTTCTAGTAGCAGCCAATGCTTGAAGAGCAAGCGTTAAAAGCCAATTTACTATAGATATCACATTCGGCGCACCGTTCGCTGGGCAAGACCTGCTGCATTGCAAGCCTGCCTGCGCCATCAGTGCGAGCGGCGAATCACCTGATCAGCCAGTGCCGACAGCGCGCGGGTGTCGGCCAGGCCGCTGCGCGCCAGCGCTGCCTGGGCTTGCGCGGCCAGGCTGTCGGCGTAGGCGCGGGCGCCATCCAGCCCCATCAGCGATACATAAGTGGGCTTGTCGTTGGCCGCGTCCTTGCCGGCCGTCTTGCCCAGAGTGGCCGAGTCTGCGACCACGTCGAGAATGTCATCGACCACCTGGAAGGCCAGGCCCAGCGCCGCGCCATATTCGGACAGGGCGCTGCGCGCGCTTTCGCTGACGTTGCCGCAGGCCGCGCCCATGAGCACGCTGCCCTGGAGCAAGGCGCCGGTCTTGAGGCGGTGCATCTGGCGCAGTTGGTCTTCGGACAGCTGCAGGCCCACGCTGGCCAGGTCGATCGCCTGGCCGCCGGCCATGCCATGCGCGCCAGCGGCACGCGCCAGCAGGCTGCACAGT
>JAMNYN010000697.1 GCA_023622805.1 Pseudomonadota bacterium
CTGCTGCCACGTCCGCGCCTGCCGCGGCGGACGCAGCGCCTGCTGCCACTGCCGCTGCTGCCCCCGCATCAGCTTCAGCAACCACCCCAGCCGCGGCCAGCACTGGCACGGCCCAAAAAAGACCCCGCATGTCCGCCCTGCGCAAATGGCTGTTCACCGGTCTGCTGGTGATTGTTCCCGGCGTCATCACCGTCTGGGTGCTGAACTGGATCGTGGGTACGCTCGACCAGACGCTGACCATCCTGCCCGAAGCCTGGCAGCCTGATCGCCTGCTGGGACTGCATATTCCCGGCTTTGGCGTGCTGCTGACGCTGGCCATCTTGCTGGTGGTGGGCGCCGCGGCCAGCAACTTCGCGGGGCGCACGCTGGTGTCCTGGGGCGATGCCGTGGTCAGCCGCATTCCCGTGGTGCGCTCGATCTATTCCAGCGTCAAACAGGTCTCGGACACGCTTTTTTCCGAAGGCGGCAACGCCTTTCGCACGGCCGTGCTGGTGCAGTGGCCGCGTGAAGGCGTCTGGACCGTGGCCTTTGTCACGGGCACGCCCAGCGGTGAAATTGCCGCTTATCTGCGCGACGAGTACCTCAGTGTGTTCGTCCCCACGACGCCGAACCCCACCGGGGGCTATTTTGTGATCGTGCGCAAGAGCGACTGCATTGAACTCGACATGAGTGTGGATGCCGCGCTCAAATACATCGTTTCGATGGGCGTGGTGACGCCACCCGACACCACGCTCGCGAATCCCAAATAACAAACCTTGACGCGTCCCAAGAGGGCGCAGGAAGACTTGCCATGGCCATGCGCTCCCATTATTGCGGTCTTGTGACCGAAGCCCTGTTGGGCCAAACCGTCACCCTGTCGGGTTGGGTGAACCGTCGCCGCGACCACGGCGGCGTGATTTTTATCGACCTGCGCGACCGCGAAGGCTATGTGCAAGTGGTCTGCGATCCTGACCGCGCCGAGATGTTCCAGACCGCCGAAGGCGTGCGCAACGAGTTCTGCGTGCAGGTCAAGGGCCTGGTGCGTGCGCGTCCCGCGGGCACGACCAACGACAAGCTCAAGAGCGGCCAGATCGAAGTGCTGTGCCACGACCTGACGGTGCTCAACGCCTCGGTCACGCCGCCGTTCCAGATCGACGACGAGAACCTGTCGGAAACCGTGCGTCTGACCCATCGTGTGATGGATCTGCGCCGTCCCTACATGCAAAAGAACCTCATGCTGCGCTACAAGGTCAGCATGGAAGTGCGCAAGTTCCTGGACGCCAACGGCTTCGTCGACATCGAAACGCCCATGCTGACCAAGAGCACGCCCGAAGGCGCGCGCGATTACCTCGTGCCCAGCCGCGTGCATGACGGCCAGTTCTTCGCTCTGCCCCAGTCGCCCCAGCTGTTCAAGCAGCTGCTGATGGTGGCGGGCTTTGACCGTTACTACCAGATCACCAAGTGCTTCCGCGACGAAGACCTGCGCGCTGACCGCCAGCCCGAATTCACCCAGATCGATATCGAAACATCGTTTATGGATGAGCAGGAAATCCGCGACATGTTCCAGGGCATGATCAAGACCGTGTTCCAGAACTCGCTGGGCGTGGATCTGGGCGATTTCCCGGTCATGAGCTACCAGGAAGCGGCTCAGCGCTTCGGTTCGGACAAGCCCGACCTGCGCGTCAAGCTTGAATTCACCGAGCTGACCGACGTCATGGCCGATGTCGACTTCAAGGTGTTCTCGACGCCCGCGACCACGCCCGGCGGCCGCGTCGTGGCGCTGCGCATTCCTGGTGGCGCTGCCATCAGCCGTGGCGAGATCGACGGCTACACCGAGTTCGTCAAGATCTACGGTGCTAAGGGCCTGGCCTGGATCAAGGTCAATGAAGCCGCCAAGGGCCGCGAAGGCCTGCAGTCGCCCGTCGTCAAGAACCTGCACGATGCAGCCCTGGCTGAAATCATCAAGCGCACGGGCGCCCAGGACGGCGATCTGATCTTCTTCGGTGCCGACAAGGAAAAGATCGTCAACGACGCCATCGGCGCGCTGCGCATCAAGGTCGGTCACAGCGAGTTCGGCAAGAGCCACGGTCTGTTCGAAGACCGTTGGGCACCGCTGTGGGTGGTCGACTTCCCGATGTTCGAGCACGACGAAGACAACGACCGCTGGGTCGCAGTGCACCACCCCTTCACGGCGCCCAAGGATGGCCATGAAGACCTGATGGTCACCGATCCTGGCAAGTGCATTGCCAAGGCCTACGACATGGTCTTGAACGGCTGGGAAATGGGTGGCGGCTCGGTGCGTATCCACCGCGCCGAAGTCCAGAAGAAGGTGTTCGACGCTCTCAAGATCACGCCCGAAGACGCACAGCTCAAGTTCGGCTTCCTGCTCGACGCTCTGCAGTACGGCGCGCCTCCGCATGGCGGCCTGGCCTTCGGCCTGGACCGCATCGTCACGCTGATGACCGGTGCCGAGTCGATCCGCGACGTGATCGCCTTCCCCAAGACCCAGCGCGCCCAGTGCCTGCTGACCCAGGCTCCGAGCCCGGTCGACGAAAAGCAGCTGCGTGAACTGCACATCCGTCTGCGCAATCCCGATGCAGTGATCAAGGCCTGATAGGCCTGCAAGCCGGTGCTGCCAAAAGCGCCGGCTGTTCCTGCATAAAGCGGCACCCGCTCGACCTTCATGGTCAGGCCGGTGCCGTTTTCTTTGGGCGCGGCCAGAGGTGCAACAATGGACAATGGCACCCAAAATTCCGCAATCCGTGTTGGTGGTGATCCACACGGCACAACTGCAGGTGCTGCTGATGCAGCGCGCGGGCCAGGCGCCGTTCTGGCAGTCGGTCACGGGCAGCAAGGACTTCGAGGACGAACCCTGGGAGGTCGTGGCAGCGCGCGAAGTGCGCGAGGAAACCGGCATTGACCCATTCGGCGCCGGTTGTCGGCTGCACGACTGGCAGTTGGAAAACATTTACACGATCTACCCTGAGTGGCAGCACCGTTATGCGCCCGGCGTCTGGCACAACACCGAGCGCGTATTCAGCCTGGAGGTGCCGTCCTACACTCCCGTCGTCTTGAATCCCGGCGAACACACCGCATTTGCTTGGCATGCCTGGCGTGAAGCAGCGGATCGCTGTACTGCGGCATCGAACGCCGAAGCGATACTGCTTTTGCCGCGCCTGGCTTCCCCCACTTTCTGAACCAACCGCTGTACATGACTGCTGCCCATAATTCCGACTCCGGCATCCTGCGTGTCGCGACCTACAACATCCACAAGGGCGTTCAGGGCCTGGGGCCTGCGCGCCGGCTCGAGATCCACAACCTGGGCCTGGCCGTGGAGCAGCTGGACGCCGACATCGTGTGCCTGCAGGAAGTGCGCAAGATGAACCGGCGTGAAGCCCTGTATTTCGACCGCTGGCCCGATGTGCCCCAGGCCGACTACCTGGCACCCGAAGGCTATGAGTCGGTCTACCGCACCAACGCCTATACGCGCGACGGCGAGCACGGCAATGCCTTGCTCACGCGCTGGCCGGTGGTGGGCCATCAGCACGAAGATATTTCCGACCACCGTTTCGAGCAGCGCGGCCTGCTGCATGTGGAAATCGACATCCAGGGGCGCAGCGTGCACGCCATCGTCGTCCACTTGGGCCTGATCCGCGGCAGCCGCATGCGCCAGATCGCCCAGCTGCAGCGCTTCATCGAACGCGAAGTGCCGCCGGGCGCGCCGCTGGTCGTGGCCGGTGACTTCAACGACTGGGGCGGCCAGATCAAGCGCATGCTGGCCAGTTTCGGCCTGCACGAGTTCGACGACGCCTCGGGCATGATGACCTATCCCTCGCGCCTGCCGCTGGCCCAGCTCGACCATG
>JAMNYN010000034.1 GCA_023622805.1 Pseudomonadota bacterium
GCGTGACCGGCTGTATCTGGAAAGCATGCAGCAGATCTATGGCAATGTGACCAAGGTGCTGGTGGATTCACGCCAGGGCTCCAACCTGCTGTACCTGCCGCTGGACAAGATCATGCAGAGCGTCGGTCAGGGTGGTGTGGCTGCCGCAGCGGCGGATGCGCCGGCTGCAGCCACGGCGCCAGGTGCGGCTGTCGCGCCTTCCACTTTGTCGAATGATGCCCGTGTGCGCGACTCCGGTCGTTCGCGCGAGCGCGAAGCACGCTAGGAGATTCTTGTGAACAGAGTCGGATTTATTGTCTCCAGCCTGTTGGTGGTGCTGGCCCTGCTGAGTTCCATGTTGTTCGTGGTGGATCAGCGCCAGTTTGGCGTGGTCTACGCCTTGGGTCAGATCAAGGATGTGATCACCGAGCCAGGCCTGCACATCAAGATGCCCCCGCCGTTCCAGAACGTGCGCTACCTCGACAAGCGTCTGCTGATGCTTGACAGCACCGATACCGAACCCATGCTGACGGCTGAAAAGCAGCGCGTGGTGATTGACTGGTACGTGCGCTGGCGCGTGTCCGAGCCATCGGAATACATCCGTAACGTGGGTCTGGACGAAAACGCCGGCGCCATGCAGCTCAACCGTGTGGTGCGCAATGCTTTCCAGGAGGAAATCAACAAGCGCACTGTCAAGGACCTGCTGGCGGACAAGCGCGAAGCGCTGATGGCCGATGTCAAGCGCGAAGTGCTGGAAGCCGTGCGCGGCGCCAAGCCCTGGGGCGTGGACGTGGTCGATGTGCGCATCACGCGTGTCGACTATGCGGAAGCCATCACCGAATCGGTGTACCGCCGCATGGAAGCCGAACGCAAGCGCGCCGCCAACGAGCTGCGCTCGACCGGAGCCGCCGAAGGCGAAAAGATCCGCGCCGAAGCCGATCGTCAGCGTGAAGTGACGCTGGCCAACGCCTACCGTGACGCACAGAAGCTCAAGGGCCAGGGCGATGCCGAAGCCGCACGCGTCTATGCCGAAGCGTTTGGTCGCGATCCGCAGTTTGCGCAGTTCTATCGCAGCCTCGAAGCCTACAAGGCGAGCTTCAGCAAGAAGAGCGACGTGATGGTCCTCGACCCTTCGTCGTCGGAATTCTTCAAGGCCATGCGCAGCGGCGGCGCCAAGTAAACGGCCGGCGCCTGCGCGCCAGGCATGCAAGCAAAAAAGAGGGGCTCAGGCCCCTCTTTGCATTGCGGGGCGGCGGCAGGGCATGGATTTTCGGAAGTGGATCCGCGCCGCTGTGCAAGCAATAACGTGTACCCAGGCTGGGCCATGGGGTCTGGATGGGTGAGGGGGCGCCGCTATCCCGTAGAATCGCGTTTTTAACAGCCTCCCATTTTTCCATGTCTGCTTGGGTCCTGCCGGATCACATCGCCGATGTATTGCCTTCCGAGGCACGGCACATCGAAGAATTGCGTCGAGGATTGCTCGATACGGCGCGTAGCTATGGGTATGAGCTGGTCATGCCTCCCCTCTTGGAGCATCTGGAGTCCCTGCTGACGGGTACCGGCGAAGCCCTGGACCTGCAAACGTTCAAGCTGGTTGACCAGCTGTCCGGACGTTCGCTGGGCCTGCGCGCCGATACCACCCAGCAAGTGGCCCGTATCGATGCCCACCTGCTCAATCGCCAAGGCGTGACACGTCTTTGCTATTGCGGCCCGGTGCTCCATACCCGTCCCGACCGCCCGCGTGCCACCCGTGAGCCGCTGCAGTTTGGCGCGGAAATCTACGGCCATGCGGGCCTGGAGGCGGACCTCGAAGCTTTGCTGCTGGCCTTGGCCTGCTTGCGCAGCGCCCAGGTGAGCGACGTCAGCGTCGACCTGGCCGATGTGCGCGTGGTGAGCAGCCTGCTCGCCGGCGTGCCCGTCGATGCCCAGCGGCTGCATGCCGTGCACGGCGCGCTGGCGACCAAGGACGCCAGCGAGCTGGCCCAGCTGACCCGCGACTTCCCCAGCGCTTCGCGCCAGGGCCTGATGGCCTTGCTGCAGCTGTACGGCGACGTGCAGGTGCTGGACGAGGCCGAGAAGGCGCTGGCCGGCATTGCCGGCGTGCCCGAAGTGCTGGCCCATCTGAAGTGGCTCGCATCGCGCCTTGAAGGCGTGAATGTGACCTTCGATCTGGCAGATCTGCGCGGCTACGGCTACTACAGCGGAACCCGTTTTGCGATGTACGTGCCCGGTGCCAGCGATGCGCTGGTGCGCGGCGGCCGCTACGACGAAGTCGGCGCCGTGTTCGGCCGCAACCGGCCCGCTGCCGGCTTCAGTCTGGATATCAAGCAGCTGGTCAGCGTCGTGCCCACTCGCCCCCTCAAGGCTGCCATTCGCGCGCCCTGGGGCGATGCGCAGGACGTGAGCGCGGCCATCGCCGCTTTGCGTGCGCAGGGCGAAACGGTGGTCTGCGTGCTGCCGGGCCATGGCAGCGAAGTGGACGAATTTCACTGCGACCGAGAACTGGTGCAAGTCGCCGGGCAATGGGTCGTACAAGCCATTTCAGGCATTTGACAATTCATCGGATTTGATTATGAAAACAAGCAAAGGTCGCAACGTCGTCGTGGTCGGCACCCAATGGGGTGACGAAGGCAAAGGCAAGCTGGTGGATTGGCTCACGGAAAGCGCCCAAGGCGTGGTGCGCTTCCAGGGCGGCCACAATGCCGGCCACACCTTGGTCATCAACGGCGTGAAGACCGCGCTGCACCTGATCCCCAGCGGCATCATGCGCGCTGGCGTCAAGTGCTACATCGGCAACGGCGTGGTGCTGTCGGCAGCCAAGCTGTTCGAGGAAATCGAAGGCCTGGAAAAGGCGGGCGTGCAAGTGCGCAACCGCCTGCGCGTGAGCGAAGCCTGCCCGCTGATCCTGCCTTTCCATGCAGCCCTGGACGTGGCCCGCGAAGCGGCGCGTGAACAAGGCGGCACCGAGAAGATCGGCACCACCGGCCGCGGCATCGGCCCGGCCTACGAAGACAAGATCGCCCGCCGCGCGCTGCGCGTGCAGGACCTGAAGTATCCCGAGCGTTTCGCCACCAAGCTGCGCGAACTGCTGGCCTTGCACAACCACATCCTGGTGCATGTGCTGGGCTCGAAGAACTTCACGTTCGGCGACGGCCTCAAGCCCTACATCATCGACGGCGAAGTGCAGTTCGATGCGGTCTACGACGAAGCCATGCGCCATGCAGAAATGCTCAAGCCCATGATGGCCGACGTGTCGCGCGAACTCAACGAAGCCCACCAGGCTGGCGGCAACCTGCTGTTCGAAGGCGCGCAAGGCACGCTGCTGGACGTGGACCACGGCACCTACCCCTATGTGACGTCGAGCAACTGCGTGGCTGGCAATGCCGCCGCCGGTTCGGGCGTGGGCCCTGGCATGCTGCACTATGTGCTGGGCATCACCAAGGCGTACTGCACCCGCGTGGGTGGCGGTCCGTTCCCCACCGAACTGGATTGGGAAAAGGAAGGCACGCCTGGCTATCACATGAGCACTATCGGTGCCGAAAAGGGCGTGACCACGGGTCGCAGCCGCCGCTGCGGCTGGTTTGATGCGGCCCTGCTCAAGCGCTCAGCCCAGGTCAACGGCCTGTCCGGTCTGTGCATCACCAAGCTCGACGTGCTCGACGGCCTGGAAGAACTCAAGCTGTGCGTGGGCTACGAGCTCGACGGCGAAACCATCGACCTGCTGCCCATGGGCGCGGACGACATCGCCCGCTGCAAGCCGATCTACGAAACCATTCCCGGCTGGACCGATACCACCGTGGGCGTGACCGACTACGACAAGCTGCCCGCATCGGCGCGTCGCTACCTGGACCGCATCGCCGAA
>JAMNYN010000014.1 GCA_023622805.1 Pseudomonadota bacterium
AGCCAGCGACTCCTCCCAGGTCATCGACGACTTCGCCCCCAGCTGCACGAAGCGCACGGCATCGAGATCCTTGCGCATGGCACGCGGCAAGGGCACGGGCGCGCCCACGCCGCGGGAGACGTTGACCGTAGGCATCAGCTGGCGAAAGTGCGAAACGCTCCAGCGCATCGCGGGGAACTGGAAGTAGCTGCCGTCGTCGAAACGCAGCTGCTTGTCGGGCGGCGGCGGCGCGCCCACCATCCAGCCGAGCTTGGCCGGGTCGCTGGCCGCCGCGTCCAAGGGCTCGGCCTGTGCAGCCTGCGCGGGGCCCACGGCCCCCAGCGCCAGCGACAGCAGGGCCGCGGCGGTGGTCTTGCGGGGAACAAAAGATTTCATGGCGGAGGTCCTTCCAATGTAAAAACAGCAACGCGGGTCGGCGGCGGGAGGCATGCGCCGCGAGTCAAAGGCTTGATAGGGAACTCCCACCCCTGGCGGTCGGGATCGAAGCCCACGCCTTCCGGAGCCTTGCAGGGCAAATCACCACAGAGCGTGCGCTCGCCCGAAACCTGGTGCCGCGTTCGATGCCGGGACGCACGGACCAGCGGTTCAGATTGCCCGCAGCCGGGTCATCGGAAGGTCCTTGCCGGGACCGCGCTAAAGCACATTGCGATGGCAAAGAACAAGGGTTTGCGCACACAAGAGGTCATCACACTCCATGGGCTCGTTCCGTAAAGGCCTTCCCATCATAGGCCGCGTCGCGGCGGGGGCGCGTGACTACTGCGGCCCGGCACTTTACGGCCACAGGGCGCCGCGCCGCGGCATCGAATGCATGGCGAACGGCCGGTGCAGCAAATACGCATGGGGGAAAACGCGAAAGGCCGCACCAAAACGGACGCGTAACATACAGTAACTAACTCTGAGGAGCAGATATGAAAGTTGCATTTTTTGCCACTCTTCTGGGCCTGGCCGGCATGGCCAACGCCGGCACCATATCCACCCCCAGTACATCGCTGCCGTCCGCCACCTCCGGCGCAGCCACCCCTTCTTTCCAGGCAGCCAACCGCAAGGGCAGCACCCGCGTGGGTGGCTCTGGAAGAAGCGGCAAGGGCAGCCGCTATGTGGGCGGCCGCAGCAAGTAACTTCAAGCATTGACACCCGTCACCATGAATCAGCGCTACGCCTGCAAGAGCAGCGGGCGTAGCCCATGCTGAGATACCAACTCCCTTTTGCCCTTTCTCTTGCCTTTGTCTGCGCCCAGGCCGGCGCCCAGGTCTACCGCTGCGGCAACAGCTACTCCCAGGAGCCCTGCAAGGGCGGCCGAACGGTGGAGACTTCGCCCATCCTGAGCGACCCGCGTGGCCCTGCCACCAAGGAAATCTTTCTGTGCAGCGCGCCCCAGGGCAAGCAATACTGGGTCGCCGAGCACTGCGCGCAGCGCGGCTGGAGCATAGAGCGCATACAGCGCGTGCCCACCAATGTGCCGTGGGCCGATCAGGTCGCTGCGGCACGCGAGCAAGTGCAAGCCGCGCAAGCGCGCACTGCCCCACCCGCCGTGCAATACAGCCCCCAGACAACGCAGCCATCGCCACAACAGCAATGCAGCCTGCTGGATGAGCGCGTGAAGCAGCTGGACAGCATGGGCCGCGCTGGCAGCCTGCACTACGATCTGAACTGGGTACGGCGAGAGCGAAAAGAAGCGCGGGATCAGCAGTTCAGGCTGCGCTGCTGACGGCGCCCCTTCCCCAGGCCGGCGCGAAACAAGGCTGCTTCGCGCCGGCCCAAGCCACCGTCGTATGGGCCTGTCTCAGCGCACAGGCAGCACCACCAATGCCAGGCCGTTCGGACTGCGCGGGTCGGTGACCGGCACCGGGGTGTCGCCCACGACCTGAACCGCCTCGATGTTGAGTCCACCGCCCACACCGGCCTTCATGATCCAGCCGCGCCCTGCCAGGTCGGCAATGACGGAGTCAGGATACTTGCCGGCCTCGTACTCGATGACGTTGTCCGGCAGCAGCTGGTGGTGAAAGCGCGGCTGGGCCTGGGCTTCGGCGATGGGCAGCTTGTAGTCCAGCACATCCACCAGCACCTGATAGACGCTGGTGAAGATGCGCGAACCGCCAGGCGTGCCCAGCACCAGGGCGACCTTGCCATCCTTGGTGGCAATCGTCGGGCTCATGGACGACAGCGGACGCTTGTTGGGCTGGACCGAATTCGCATCGGAACCCACGACCCCGAACTGGTTCGGCACGCCGGGTTTGGCGGCGAAGTCGTCCATCTCGTTGTTCAGCAGAAAGCCCGCGCCTTCGACCACGATGCCGCTGCCATAGCCGCCGTTGAGCGTATAGGTGTTGGACACCGCATTGCCCCACTTGTCGACGATGGAGAAGTGCGTGGTCTGCAGTTTCTCGACGGCCGATGCCGCTGCCGGGAAGTCCGTGCCCAAGCCTGGCTTGACGTTGGCCAAAGGCGTGGGCACCAGCGGATTGACTTCGGCCGCGCGGCGGCGCAGATAGTCATCAGCCAGCAGCTCCTTCATCGGCACCTTGAAGAAGTCCGAATCCCCCAGGTACTGCGCACGGTCGGCGAAGACGCGCTTTTCCATCTCGGCCGTCAGGTGCATGTATTGCGCGGAGTTCAGCGGCGCGCTGGCGTACTGCGGCGCCAGAAAGCTCTTCATCTTGAGGAGCTGACCGATACCGAAGCCACCCGAGCTCGGCGGCGGGGCCGTGTAGACCATGTGCCCATTCCAGTTGATGGCGACAGGGTCGCGCCACACGGCCTTGTAGTTCGCCAGATCGGCCTTGGAGATCAGACCGCTGGTGCGCCCCATCTGCGCCACCAGCAGGTCGGCCGTCTTGCCCTTGTAGAACTCGTCGGCGCCGTTGGCGCTGATGCGCTGCAAGGTGTCGGCCAGCTCGGGCTGCTTGAACAGCTGGCCTTTCACCATCTTGCCGCCGAAGTAGTTGTTGAAGTTCACGCGGCTGGGCGTGGAGGTGGCATCCGCCGTGGCATAGGCGACGAAGCCATTGCGCGCATAGCCAATGGCAGGCGCCAGCACTTCGCTCCACTGGAGCCGGCCGAACTTCTCATGCGCAGCCTGCATGCCCGCGACGGTGCCGGGCACGCCGGCCGCCAGCGAGCCATCCAGGCTCAGGCGCGGGATCACATCGCCTTTGGCGTCCAGGTACATGGTCGGCGTGGCGGCGCCCGGGGCTTTTTCACGGTAGTCGATGAAGTAAGGCTTGCCCTCCATGTACATGGTCATGAAGCCGCCGCCACCGATGTTGCCCGCGGAGGGAAGCGTCACGGCGAGCGCAAAGGCCACGGCCACGCCTGCGTCCACGGCATTGCCCCCCTGGTCCAGGATCTGCTTGGCCGCCTGGGCACCAAACGAATTGGGAGAGGACACCGCACCTGTGGTCAGCCGCGGTGCATTGTCGTCACCGCCGCAACCTACGAGTCCAGCCAGCAGCGCCGACGCGATGAGGCCGCGCCGGCTGATGTTTCCAAGATGGAATGTCGCCATTTGTCTGTCTCCCTTGTTTCCACGGACGTGGTGTATGCCAGATCGGCTGGCGCGAACTGGGCGCACATGCGGCACACTTCGCGCAGTGAACTCTAGGGATGCATGCCCGCGGAGTCCAGTGAGGATTTCTCCAACCCAGCATTCCTTGCGCTCAAGGAAGTCACGCAGCGACATCGCCGCGCGCTGCCGGGAGAGCCTTAGCGCAGAGGAAAGCGCCGCTCGAGCCTGAGAACTACTCTTCCAGTAACTCGAGCTGCGAGAGATACTGTTCGTACGCGTTCGTATCAGGCGTCAATGCCTTCCGTATTTTGATTAGGTCGCGCCAGCCAATA
>JAMNYN010000146.1 GCA_023622805.1 Pseudomonadota bacterium
GATGGCCGGCGGCGTGCTGCAAGGCCAGCTCAAGGGCGCGCCGCTGCGCTGCACTTTGCGCGGGGCCCGTTTCGCGCGCCCGGGCCTGCTGGTCGCGGGCGAGGCGGCCGGCAGCACCTATGCGTTCACGGGCGAAGGCATAGGCAAGGCCATGGAGACCGGCATGCTTGCCGCGCGCGGCCTGCTGCAGGCCGCCGCCGAAGGGCTGGACGATGCGGCCGTGTGCCAGTCCTATGCGGCGCAGCTGACTGCGCTGCAGCCCCGCTTCCGCTTCTACGAGCGGGCCAATCAGGTCAATGCCCACCCCTGGGTGGTCGACCTGCTGCTGTGGCGTGCGCGCAAAAGCGAGCGACTGCTGCGGCGCATGAGCGGCGTGCTCAATGAAACCGCGCATCCCGGCCAGCTGTTCACCGCCCGCGGCATCTACAAGCTATTCACTGAATAGCTGCCGCGGCAGCGCTCTCACAGCGGCTGCACCGCCTCGGGGGGCAAAGCCAGCGGCTGCGGCTGGGCCACGAAACTGCCGCTGAGCAGTTCTCCAAGACGGGCCACGCCCATCTTGAAGCCGCAGGCCTGGGCATGGCCGCCGCCGCCCATGGATTCGGCCATGGGAATGCAGTTGAACTCCGAGCGCGAGCGCAGGCCCACCTTGACGCCGCTGGTGCTCGCATTCCACATCAGCGCAAACGTGCCGCTTTGCTTGGCCAGCAGGTCGCCGACCTGGCTATGGAACATGCCGGGCGCGTTGACCATCAATCCGGCCACGCCGTTGAAGACCAGCGGCTGCGCGCCTTCGGCGATGTCGGCACAGAGCTTCTGGTACTTCTCGTCCATGGCGTCACCCCGGGCCATGAAAGCCTGTTCCTGCTCGGGCGTGAACGCCGCGATTTCGGCCCAGCGCTCGAAAGTGCGCGGCTCCATGTCCAGCGCCGCGAGAAACGCCGGGCTTTCGGGGTACTTCCAGGCCCAGATGTCGCGGTCTTCGATGTAGCGAATCAGCGCGGGAATGGCTTTTTCGGAATGGAAAAACTCCCAGGCCAGGCGCGCGCCCGACTTGTGCATGTCGAAGTGCACCACGCCGCAGAGGCAGCGGTAGCCGCTGAGCTTTTCGGCGGCGCTTTTGTGGTGGTCCAGCAGCACCAGCTTGGCCACGCGCGACTCGATTTCGGCCAGCAGTTCGGGTCCGAAAGCAAAGTCCAGCACGTAGACGGCGCGTCCAGCCAGATCACCGAGCTCGTCGGCGCTGTTGATTTCGCCGTGATCCAGGCCGCGGAACTCGGCTTCGCCGGCGTAGAACAGCCAGGCCGCGAGCGCCGCGCCATAACCATCGGGGCAGCGCCGTCCGTGGTAAAGAATCAGGGGACGGGGGTCGTTCTTGGCTGGACCGACCAGCAGTTGCAGGGGCAATATATTGTTCATGTTGGCGCCGATTGTCGCGCGGATGACCCCGCTGTGCTGTGCAGCGGCTGTTCACTCGGCATCCGGCACCAGTTCTTCGATCACCAATTCGCGGTAGTGGAAGGCCGCCGTGGCACCATAGGCGTTGAGCACATCGGCCACCTCATGGGCATCGTCCTTGCCCAGATCCACCAGCAGACCGTGGTGTCCGGAGGCCGCGAGCTCGCCTATGCGTCGCACGATCTCGCCTTCCATGCCCACCGAAGGCAGGCCCTCATCGGGATCACCCAAGGTGGGGACGATGTCGGACAGGATAACTTCGGGCGAGGCATGGCGCACAGCGCCGTCGTAGCCCAGCGCGTGCAGGGCCTGGGCCGCGGCCTGTGCCACGTCGTCGCTGGGCACCAGGGCGAACACATGGCCGGTGGGATAGAAAACGCCTCCCATGGAGGTCATGCTGGAATCAAGAGAGAACGGGGTCATGGCGCATCTCCTCGGGCAGGAACAGGTACATCCACTAGAGCACAAGCTTGGCCTCTTGGCTGTAGGCCGATGCAGGCAGATGCAGACCTGAGGCTATGTAGGCCGGCACGCACATGCAATGCCGGCCTGCGCCGCTCCCGCTGACAGCGCCCGCAGCTTATTGTGCAGCTTGCAGCAGGAGCCCGCCGTACACCGCACAGCGCCCCTGCCAGGGGAATGCGCATGGACAATGGTTGGAATCAAGTGGCGCGTGCCGTCGCCTCCGAATTCGCGGATGTGAACGATCTGGAGCAGCTCACGCGCGTGGTGCTGCGCCTGGGCCTGGCCGCCCTGCTCGGCGGGCTGCTGGGCTGGGAGCGTGAAATCCATGGCAAGTCCGCAGGCCTGCGCACCCACATGCTGGTGGCCATGGGCGCCGCCTTGATCGTGCTGATCGCGCAGCAGTCGGGCGGCAGCGCGGCCGACATCAGCCGGGTGCTGCAAGGCGTTATCGCCGGCGTGGGCTTTCTGGGCGCGGGCACGATTCTCAAAGGCGATGCCCACGGCGACAAGGAGACCCACGTAAAGGGCCTGACGACCGCGGCCGGCATCTGGCTCACGGCGGCCATAGGCGCCGCGGCCGGCGCGGGCAAGGAAGTCACGGCCGTGCTCTGCGCCGGGCTGGCGTTTGGCGTGCTGACGCTGGTCCCCCTGTTCGCGCCCGCCCCGCGCCCGGAGCCTGAGGCCGAAGCTGCGTCCAGCCCGCCGCCGACAGACAAGCCTTGAATCCCGCGGGGAAGACCGCGACACAGCTGTGCCATTGGCAGACTGCGCGCGCGCAGTCCCTTGGCGGCCGGATAATGGCCGCTTGATCCTGATTTGCCGCAGCCACCGGCAGGCAAGACCTGCTTTGCCCCGGTGCAGTGCTGCGGCCCCTTGTATGCACACGACTCCCGACATCACCCCCCACCTTGGCCAATTGCTGCGCTTTCGCCATGACTTGCACGCCCACCCCGAGCTCAAGTACGAAGAGCACCGCACGGGCGACAAAGTCGCCGCCTATCTGACGGCGCTGGGCCTCAAGGTGCACCGCGGCCTGGGACAGACCGGCGTGGTCGCGACCATCCACGGCAAAGGCCGCAGCGCCGCCAACCCCGGCCCCAGCATCGGCATCCGTGCCGACATGGACGCCCTGCCCGTGCAGGAGCTCAACAGCTTCGGCCATATCAGCACCCATCCAGGCCGCATGCATGCCTGCGGCCACGACGGCCACACCACCATGCTGCTGGGCGCGGCCACGCTGCTGGTGCAGCAGCCCGACTTTGACGGCTCGGTGCACCTGATCTTCCAGCCCGGCGAAGAAGGCGGCGCGGGCGCGCTGGCCATGATGGAAGACGGCCTGTTCACCCAGTTCCCCTGCGACGCGGTGTTCGCGCTGCACAACTGGCCTTCGCTGCCCGCGGGCAAGATGGCCGTGCGCGTCGGCCCCATCATGGCCTCGGCACTGCGCTTCGAGATCCGCATCAGCGGCAAGGGCGGCCATGCGGCCATGCCCCACACCACCATCGACCCCATTCCCGTGGCCTGCGCACTGGTCGGTCAGCTGCAGACCCTGGTCTCGCGCAGCACCGACCCGCTGGACAGCGCCGTGATGACCGTGGGCAAGATCACTTCGGGCACGGTGGAAAACATCATTCCCGACGATGCCGTGATCTATGGCACGGTGCGCACGCTGCAGACCAGCACCGAGAAAATGATGATCGAAGGCCTGCACCGCATCAGCGAGCATGTGGCCGCGGCACACCTGTGCCAGGCCGAAGTCATCATCAAGCCCGGCTACCCCAACACCACCAACCACGCCCACGAAGCCCGCTTCATGGCCGGCGTGATGCGCGAAATCGTCGGCGAAGAGAACACCGACGCCGACATCCTGCCAGCGCTCACGGCCGAGGATTTCGGTTTC
>JAMNYN010000307.1 GCA_023622805.1 Pseudomonadota bacterium
GGAGGCCGTGCGCGCTTTCCAGCGCGGTGAGCCGGCCATAGGCACGGGCGAACTGGCGATTCCCACGTCAGTGTGCGCGTTCCAGGCCATTGTTCCAAAAACCACCGACTGGCGCGTGCATGCGGTGAAGTACATCTGGACCGACGAGGGTGCACACCCCGAAATGGAACCGTCCTATTCCGTCAATAGCCAGAGCTGAGCCACATCATGAGCAAAAAACTGCAACTCTCCGTCGCCATGGGCGATTACGACCGCACCCGCGCGCTGTTCGACGGCCGCGTGCTGATCGACGGCGTAGACCCGGTCTACATGCTGATGAACCCGGAAGAAATGTTCTTCCGCGCCATGCGCAGCGTCGACTTCGATATTGCCGAGCTGTCCTTTTCCAGCTATCTGGTCAAGCATGCCAGTGGGGACTGCCCCTACATCGCCGTGCCGATCTTCCTGTCGCGCGCTTTCCGCCACACCTCGATTTATGTGCGCAAGGACCGGATTTCCAAGCCGCAAGACCTGAAAGGGCGCCGCATCGGCCTGCCTGAATACCAGCTGACGGCCAACGTCTGGGCGCGGGCCATTCTGCAGGATGACTTCGGCGTGCACCCCAAGGACGTGGTCTGGGTGCGTGGAGGCATAGACACTCCGGGCCGCCCCGAGAAAATCAAGCTCAAGCTGCCATCGGACGTGCGGGTGGAAGCCGCGCCCGAGGGCACGACGATCTCGGAGCTGCTCGACCGCGGCGAGATCGACGGCTTCATCGGCCCACGCCCGCCCAGCGCGTCGGCGCTGAAGAATCCCAATATCGGCTGGCTGTTCGACGATCCGACCGCAGTGGCCAAGGACTACTACCGCCGCACCGGCATCTTCCCCATCATGCATGTGGTGGGCATCCGCAAGGAGCTGGCCCAGCAGCACCCCTGGTTGCCTGGCGCGGTGGTGAAAGCCTTCACCCAATCCAAGGCTGCGGCTTTGGCCTTGCTGGGTGATACCTCGGCCACCAAGGTCACATTGCCCTTCGTGGAAGAGCAGCTCAAGGCCGCACGCGACAGCATGGGCGAGGACTACTGGTCCTACGGCGTGGCGCCGGCCCGCAAGACGCTGGAGGCCTTTGTGCATCACCACCACGCGCAGGGCCTGTCCGAGCGTCTGCTGGCCGTGGAAGAGCTGTTCCACCCATCGACGTACGAGAGCTACAGCATCTGAGCCATAAAACCAGGAGACAAGCAGATGACCGCCTCACGCCTTTTCACCGCCTGCGCCCTGGCCTGTGCGGCACTCGCCGCGCCGCTGCTCCATGCGCAGGACTTCCCTTCCAAGCCCATACGGCTGATCGTTCCGTATTCACCAGGAGGCTTGCCGGACACGGTGGCCCGCATCGTTTCGCAGCAGCTGCAAGAGACCCTGGGCCAGTCCGTGGTGGTGGAGAACAAGCCCGGTGGCGGAGGCTCCGTGGCTGCCGGTGTGCTGGCGCAGTCGCCTGCTGACGGCTACACCTTGCTGCTCACTGACGGGCCGATGCTGGCCATTACCCCCCTGGTCGTGAAAAAAATGTCCTACAACCCGGAGAAGGACTTTGTGCCGGTGTCGCTGGTGGGGACTGCACCCTTGTTCCTGGCGGTCAACGCTAGCGTGAAGGCGAATACCCTGGACGAGCTGATCGCGTTGGGCAAGGCGGCGCCGGGGCAGATGAACTACGGCTCTTCCGGGCTGGGGAGCATTCACCATCTGACGGCCGAGGCCATGAACCACGGCCTGGGCATTGCCGTGGCCCATGTGCCGTTCAGGGGCAGCGCCAACTCCATTCCGGCGCTGGTGGGCGGGCAGGTGGACATGGCCTTTGCCTCGCCTCCCAGCTTGATGGGCTTTGTCAAATCCGGCCGGGTGAAGTTGCTGGCCATCAATTCCAGCAAACGCTCGCCCCTGGCGCCGGATGTTCCCACTCTCGGCGAGCGCATTCCGGGGTTTGATTTCGCGTTCAACCTGGCGGTCTTGGCCAAGACCGGAACACCGCCCCCCGTGGTCCAGCGTCTGAGCAAGGAATTCGCCAAGGTGGTGAGGCTGCCGGAGGTCGTGCAGAAGCTGGAAACCGCGGGCGTTGAACCGGTCGGGGGATCGTCGGCGCAGCTGGCGACCGCCTTGCGCCTGGAGACACAACGCGTTCAGGTCGCGGCCAAGCGCGCCGACCTGAAGGCCGAGTGATGGCCGCTGCACCCTGTTTGAAAGACTGAAAGAGGCCCCGCCATGCAAGCCCCAACCCACGCCGATACCCAGATGCCGCTGCGGGTCGATCGCGCCTATGACGTGGCCCAAGGGCTGCGCTCCTTCGAGCTGGTCCTGCCCGCTGGCGGCGAGCTGCCCGCGTTCACCGCGGGCGCGCACATCAAGGTGCGCACGCCCAGTGGCGAGCTGCGCAAGTACTCGCTGTGCAACGCGCCCGACGAGCGCCACCGTTACGTCATTACCGTCAAGCGCGAGGAGCACAGTCGCGGCGGCTCGGCCAGCATGCACGACGACCTGCGGGAGGGCAGCATCCTGCCCACGTCGGCGCCCGAGAATGCCTTCCCGCTGGTCGACAGCGCCAAGGCCTATCTGTTCATTGCCGGCGGCATAGGCATCACGCCGATACTGTCGATGATCCGCTCGTTTGGCGACGACATGCCCGCGCCGTGGAAGCTGGTCTACCTGTCGCGTTTCGCGGCCCAGACGGCGTTTCTGGAGGAGCTGGGCAGCGCCGCGCTGAAGAAGAACGTACAGATTCACCACAGCGAAGGCGATCCCGACCAGGAGTTCGATCTGTGGCGTGCGCTGGAAAAACCCAATACCGCCCATGTCTACTGCTGCGGCCCACGCGCGCTGATGGAAGCCGTGCGCGACATGACCGGCCATTGGTCGCCGAAGAACATCCACTTCGAAAGCTTTGAAGAAGGCGGCAGGAAACTGCCCGACGACAAGCCTTTCCATGTGACCTTGGCGCGCAGCGGCCAACGCTTCGAAGTGCCTGTGGGGACGTCGATCCTGAATGCCATGCGCGCGCAGGGCTGCAATGCGGCCTCATCGTGTGAGAGTGGCACCTGCGGCACCTGCCGTACCGGCTTGCTCGAAGGCGAGGCCGACCACCGTGACATGGTGCTGATGCCCGAGCAGATGGGCCGGCAGATCATGATCTGTGTGTCACGCGCCAAGTCGGCCGAACTGGTACTGGATCTCTGATGCTGACGCACAGCCACCTGCGCCCCCTGCGCCTGGGCATCGCCGGTCTGGGCCGCGCTTTCAGCTTGATGCTGCCCACCTTCCTGGCCGATGCCCGGGTGCAACTGGTGGCCGCCTGCGACCCGCGCGCAGAGGCGCGCCAGCAGTTCGCCCAGGATTTCGATGCACCGGTATTCGCCGATATCGCCGGGCTGGCCGCTGCACCGGATGTGGACGCCATCTATATCGCCAGTCCGCACCAGTTCCATGCCGAGCACACCCGTATCGCCGCAGCCCATGGCAAGCATGTGCTGGTGGAAAAGCCCATGGCGCTGAGCTTGCGCGAGTGCGACGAGATGATCCAGTGCTGTGACGCTGCCGGCGTGCACTTGATCGTCGGCCATTGCCACAGCTTTGACACCCCTTACCTGCGCGCGCGCGACCTGGTGCAGGGCGGAAGCTTGGGTCGCGTGCGCATGGTGCATGCGCTCAACTACACCGACTTTCTGTACCGTCCCCGCCGTCCTGAAGAGCTGGACACCGCAGCCGGCGGAGGGGTGGTATTCAGCCAGGCGGCGCACCAGGTCGACATTGTGCGGCTGCTCGTGGGGGGGCAAGTGACCCG
>JAMNYN010000533.1 GCA_023622805.1 Pseudomonadota bacterium
CCGACCTGGCTGCTGGAAACCCCTTTGCGATTGGTCGAGCGCGCCCACCGGCCGGTCTACCAAGGCCCGCTGCAACTGCTGCTGGGCCCGGACCGGGTGGAGGGCGGCTGGTGGCACCGCGAGCAGGCCGGCGATGGCGAACTCCCGCTCAATGTCCAGCGCGATTACTGGCTGGCACGCAGCGAGCATGCCGGCCTTTTGTGGGTGTTCCAGGCACGGCTGGCCGGCGAGGAAACCGCCTGGTTTCTGCACGGCCATTACGGCTGAGCTGCGCGTATGAACCATGTCCTGCCCGCTTATGCGGAGTTGCGCTGCATCTCCAACTTCACTTTCCTGCGCGGCGCCAGCCGGCCGGAAGAGCTGGTGGCGCGCGCCCAGGAGCTGGGCTACAGCGCCCTGGCCATCACCGACGAGTGCTCGCTGGCGGGCATTGTGCGCGCCCATGTGGCGGCCAAGCAGGCCGGCCTGTCCCTGCTGCTGGGCGCGCAGTTCTGCATCCAGCCCCGGGACGACAGCGAAGCGCCTTTCACCCTGGTGGTCCTGGCCCAGAACCTCAACGGCTACGGCAACCTGTGCCAGTTCATCACCAAGCTGCGCCGCGCATCCGAGAAAGGCAGCTACTGCCTCAGCCTGGACGACATCAGCGGCCAGGAGCTGCAGGACTGCCTGGTGCTGCTGTGCCCCGAGCGCCAGGCCAGCGACGCGCAACTGGCCGCCATGGGGCGCTGGACCCTGACCCAGTTCACGGGCCGCTGCTGGATAGGCGTGGACCTGGTGCGCCGGCTCGATGACGAGCTGTGGCTGCACCGCATGCGTGCGCTGTCCGCGCTGACCGCATTGCCGCTGGTCGCCGTGGGCGATGTGCACATGCATGTGCGCTCGCGCAAGCCGCTGCAGGACGTGCTGACAGCCACGCGCATTGGCAAACCGCTGACGGACTGCGGCTACGCGCTGCAGCGCAGCGCCGAGCGCCATCTGCGCAGCCGGCTGCGGCTGGCACAGACTTTCCCCGTCGACCTGCTCGCGCAAACGCTGCACGTCGTGGCCCGCTGCAATTTCAGCCTGGACGAGCTGCGCTACCAGTACCCGGACGAAGTCGTGCCCGCCGGGCACACGGCTGCCAGTTACCTGCGCCAGGCGACCTACGAAGGGGCAGGGCGGCGCTGGCCGGCCGGCATTCCCGCCAAGGTGCAAGCCCAGATCGAGCACGAGCTGGACCTGATTTGCGAGCTCAAATATGAGCCTTACTTCCTCACGGTCTACGACATCGTCGCGTTTGCCCGCTCGCGCAGCATTCTGTGCCAGGGCCGGGGCTCGGCCGCCAATTCGGCCGTCTGCTATTGCCTGGGCGTGACCGAAGTCGATCCGGCGCGCACGTCCGTGCTGTTCGAGCGCTTCATCTCCAGAGAGCGCAACGAGCCCCCGGACATCGATATCGACTTCGAACACCAGCGCCGCGAGGAAGTCATCCAGTACCTCTACGCCAAATACGGCCGCGACCGTGCGGCCCTGACGGCGACCGTGATCTCCTACCGCCCACGCTCGGCCATCCGCGATGTGGGCAAGGCCCTGGGCTTCACGCTGGAAACGGTGGAGGCCATCGCCAAGGGCCAGCAGTGGTTCGATGGCCGCAGCATCCGCGAAGAACGTTTCGATGAACTGGGCCTGTCCATGGATTCGCTGGCCGTGCAGCAGCTCATCACGCTGACCGAGCAGTTGATCGGTTTTCCCCGCCACCTGTCCCAGCACACGGGCGGCTTTGTGCTGACGCGCGGCCTGCTGTGCCGCATGGTGCCCGTGGAGAACGCCTCCATGGCCGACCGCACCGTCATCGAATGGGACAAGGACGACCTCGACGCCGCCGGGCTGCTGAAGGTCGACGTGCTGGCCCTGGGCATGCTCTCTGCCATACGGCGTTCCCTGGACTTCATCAGTGCGCGCCGGGGCTTCGACTTCAGCATGCAGGACATCCCGGCCGAAGACCCCGCGACCTACGACATGATTTGCCGCGCCGACACCATAGGCGTGTTCCAGATCGAAAGCCGCGCGCAGATGAGCATGCTGCCGCGCCTGCGGCCGCAGTGCTTTTACGACCTGGTGGTGGAGGTGGCCATCGTGCGGCCCGGGCCCATCCAGGGCGGCATGGTCCATCCCTATCTGCGCCGGCGCCAGGGCCTGGAGCCCGTGACCTACCCCAGCGAAGCCCTGAAACAGGCCTTGGGCCGCACCCTGGGCGTGCCGGTGTTCCAGGAGCAGGTGATGCAGGTGGCCATGCTCGCGGCGGGCTTCACCGCGGGCGAAGCCGACGGCCTGCGCCGCGCCATGGCGGCCTGGAAGCGCAAGGGCGGGCTGGAGAAGTACTACGACAAGCTCGTCGGCGGCATGACGGAGCGCGGCTACGAGAAAGCGTTTGCCGAACGGATTTTCGAGCAGATCAAGGGCTTCTCGGAATACGGCTTCCCCGAGAGCCACGCGGCCAGCTTTGCGCTGCTGGTCTACGCCTCTAGCTGGATCAAGCGCCACGAGCCCGCGGCCTTCCTCGCGGCCCTGCTCAACAGCCAGCCCATGGGCTTTTACTCGGCCAGCCAGCTGACGCAGGATGCGCGCCGCCATGGGGTGGAAGTGCGTCCCGTGGACGTGATGCTCAGCGCCGTGGACTGCACCCTGGAAGACATTGAACGCAAACCGGCCGTGCGCCTGGGTCTGCGCCTGATTGCCAGTCTGCGTGGCAGCAGCGCAGCGTGCATCGAACAGGAGCGGCGCAAAGCTCCCTTCGACAGCGCGCAGGAGTTGGCGCAGCGCTGCGGCCTGGAGCAGCACGAGATGAAGGCCTTGGCCGCTGCTGGCGCCCTGGCTTCGCTGTCAGGCCACCGCCGCCAGCAGGTCTGGGACGCGGCGGCCTTGCACGCGGCCCCCAAGCTCCTCGAAGACGCCCCGGTGGACGAGGACTTGCTGGAGCTGTCCGAGGCACCCGAAGGCGAGGAAGTGCTGTGGGACTTCGCGTCCACGGGTCTGACGCTGCGCAGCCATCCCATGGCATTGCTGCGACCCCAACTCGCCAAATACAAACTCAAGACCTCGAAGGATTTGCGCCGCATCCCCGACGGCCGGGTGGTGCGCACCGCGGGCATCGTCACCCTGCGCCAACAGCCGGGCACGGCCAACGGCACCATTTTCGTGTCGCTGGAAGACGAGCACGGCGCCACCCAGGTCATCGTCTGGCGCGCGGTGCGCGACGCGCAGCGCCAGGTACTGCTGGGCGCACGCCTGCTGGCCGTGGAGGGCCGTTGGCAACGCCAGGGGCCGGTCTGCAACCTGATCGCAGAGCGCCTGGCGGATCTGTCCCACCTGCTGGGGCGCCTGACGACCGAAAGCCGGGAATTCAAATGAAGGAGAACCCATGAACCAATGCAGTCTGTTCGGCAACGAGGAGGTTCAGGCCTCCATTCCCGGCCTGGTCTACCAGCCCGAGTTCCTCAGTCGGGACGAGGAGCAGGAGCTCATAGACATCATCCGCAGCCTGCCGCTGCACGCGGCCAAGTACAAGGAGTACCTCGCCAGGCGCCGGGTGGTGAGCTTTGGCGGCTCCTACGACTTCGACACCCACGAACTCAAGCCCGCCCGCGCGCTCGATGCGCGCCTGCTGCCCTTGCGCCAGCGTGTTGCGGCCTGGCGCGGCGTGTCTGCCGAGACATTGGCGCACGCGCTGGTGGCGGAGTACGCGCCCGGCACGCCGCTGGGCTGGCACCGGGACGTGCCGAATTTCGAGCGGATT
>JAMNYN010000351.1 GCA_023622805.1 Pseudomonadota bacterium
GCCAGTGGAATTCCTGCGATCTCATCAGTCAACTACAGCAGTTTGTGGCAGAAAAAAGCTAAAATCATGGTTTTAGCGCAGACCACACGACGACTTGCGCACCTCACTCCCCCCGCCGCGGAACATGTTTCAATGCAGCAGCCCACCGGGCGGCGCAGCTGGACGCGTTGAGCGGCTACCAACCCCAGCAATCTAGCTATGAAAATCGCACAAGAAATCCGCGCCGGCAACGTGATCATGCACGGCAAGGACCCCATGATCGTCCTCAAGACCGAATACGCCCGTGGCGGCCGCGGCGCTGCGACCGTTCGCATGAAGCTCAAGGCCCTGCTGGGCAACATGGGCACCGAAAACGTGTTCAAGGCCGACGACAAGATCGACAACGTGATCCTGGACAAGAAGGAGTGCACCTACTCCTACTTCGCCGACCCGATGTATGTCTGCATGGACGAAGAGTTCAACCAGTACGAAGTCGAAGCCGAAAACATGGGCGACGCTCTGAACTACCTCGAAGACGGCATGACCGTCGAAGTGGTGTTCTATGACGGCAAGGCCATCTCGGTCGAACTGCCTACCAGCGTTGTGCGCGAAATCACCTGGACCGAACCCGCCGTCAAGGGCGACACGTCCGGCAAGGTGCTCAAGCCCGCCAAGATCGCCACTGGCTTCGAAGTGGCCGTGCCCCTGTTCGTCGCCCAGGGCGACAAGGTCGAAATCGACACCCGCACTGGCGAATACCGCAAGCGCGTCTAAGGCCGGCGGCCCCATGGCTGCTTCGCCCACAAAAAAGGCTTCCCTCGGGAAGCCTTTTTTACGTCCTAACGCATTGAATTGCCTGCGGCCTATGCAACTGGCACATCCCAGCAAGGGGACAGCGAGCAAGGGCCGCCCCGCAGCGAGGCTGTCGCCCCCCTCCACCGCAGGATGAGAGGGGGGAGCCGCGAAGCGGCTCAGGGGGTGCTTTATATCGGCACACCGACCAAATCGTGGCCTTGCGTGCCGACGATGCGCGCGCGCGTGAACTCGCCGACCTTCATGGTCTTGCTGATCTTCTCTGGCGGCAGCAGGTGCACCACGCCGTCGATCTCTGGCGCGTCGGCATAGCTGCGGCCCACGCCACCCTTGCGGCCCAGGCCAGGCGCCGAATCCACCAGCACCTGCATGGTCGAGCCAATGCGTCGGCGCAGACGGTTGGCCGAAACTTCCTCGGCCACGGCCATGAAACGCGCACGGCGCTCTTCGCGCACTTCCAGCGGCAGCATGCCGGGAATGTCGTTGGCGGCAGCGCCGTCGACAGCGCTATAGGCAAAGCAGCCGGCGCGGTCGATTTCGGCTGCACGGATGAAGTCCAGCAGGTGCTCGAATTCTTCCTCGGTCTCACCGGGGAAGCCGGCGATGAAGGTCGAACGGATGATGAGATCCGGGCACAGTTCGCGCCAGCGCTGGATGCGCTCGAGGTTCTTCTCGCCGCTGGCGGGACGCTTCATGCGCTTGAGCACGTCGGGGTGGCTGTGCTGCAGCGGCACGTCGAGGTAGGGCAGCACGCGGCCCGAAGCCATCAAGGGAATGATCTCGTCCACGCTGGGGTAAGGGTAGACATAGTGCAGACGCACCCAGGCGCCATGCGGCTCGGCCAGCTCGCCCAGAGCCTGCACCAGCTCCAGCATGCGCGTCTTGACCGGCTTGCCGTCCCAGAAGCCCGTGCGGTACTTCACGTCGACGCCATAGGCCGAAGTGTCCTGGCTGATCACCAGCAGCTCCTTGACGCCGCCTTCGAACAGCGCCTTGGCTTCCTTGAGCACATCACCGATAGGGCGCGAAACCAGGTCGCCGCGCATCGAAGGGATGATGCAGAACGTGCAGCGGTGGTTGCAGCCTTCGCTGATCTTCAGGTAGGCATAGTGGCGCGGCGTGAGCTTGAGCCCGGCTTCACCGAATGCGCCCGGAATCAGATCGATGAACGGATCGTGGGGCTTGGGCAGGTGGGTGTGAACCGCGTCCATCACCTCTTGCGTCGCATGCGGGCCCGTGACGGCCAGCACGCTGGGGTGGACCTGGCGCACCATATTGCCGCCATCGGTGCCGGTCTTGGCGCCCAGGCAGCCGGTGACGATCACCTTGCCGTTTTCCGCCAGCGCCTCGGCGATGGTGTCCAGGCTTTCCTTGACGGCATCGTCAATGAAGCCGCAGGTGTTGACAATGACCAGATCCGCGCCTTGGAAAGTCTTGGACGTGGCATAGCCTTCCGCGCTGAGCTGCGTGAGGATGAGCTCGGAGTCGGTCAAGGCCTTGGGGCAACCCAGGCTCACGAAGCCGATCTTCGGAATCTGGGCGCTGGCAGACGTCGCGACTGCGTCAAAAGTATCTGATCTCATTTGTTTTTCGCAGGGCGACCTGGCGGATTGGTGGGGCGAGTATTGTAAGCCAGACCCGGAATTTCCCTTAGGCAGGCTGCATCACTCAATAAGCTGCACTTCGCCGCCTTGACTGACGCACCCGCCTGGGGGCGCTCGCGCCTTACTTGACCAGGTGCTGCCACATGCGCAGCATGAAGCCCGCGCGCTCCACATCCGCCTGCGCAATCAGCGGCGCTTCGCCCACCGGCTTGCCATTGGACTCCGCGATCACCTTGCCGATCACGGCACCCTTGGTGACTGGGGCCTCCAGGTCAGGCTTCAACTGCACCGAGGTCTGCAACTTCTGACCGCGCGGCACGGTCAAGGTCCACGGCGCTCCCAGGCCCGCGGCGACCGTGTCGGCCTTGCCAAAGCTGAGCTTGGCATTCGTGACCACGGTGTTCGGCTGAATGGGGGAGGCCTTTTCGAAGCGGCTGAAGCCCCAGCCCAGCAGCTTGCGGCTCTCGTCGGCACGCGCTTTTGCGCTGTTGGTGTTGAGGATGACCGTGATCAGGCGCATGTCATTGCGCTTGGAGGACGTCACCAGGCAGTAGCCGGCTTCCTGGGTGTGGCCGGTCTTCAGTCCATCCACCGTGGAGTCCGTGTAGAGCAAGGCGTTGCGGTTGCCCTGCTTGATGCCGTTGTACTTGAACTCGCGCTCTGCGTAGAGCGGGTAGTAGTCGGAGCTGTCGCGAATGATCGCCCGCGCGAGGATGGCGAGATCGCTGGCAGAGGACTTGTGCGCCGGGTCGGGCAGGCCGGTGGCGTTCACGAAATTCGTGTGCTTCATGCCCAGGCGCTGGGCTTCGGCGTTCATGAGCTTGGCAAAGCCCTCTTCCGAACCGGCCATGTGTTCGGCGATCGCCTTGGAGGCGTCGTTGCCCGACTGGATGACGATGCCGCGCAGGATGTCGATCACCGTGGCCTGGCTGTTCAGCGGCAGGTACATGCACGACTCGGTACTCGAGCCCCGGCACCAGGCGTTCTCGCTGACCGAGACCAGATCGTCTTTCTTGAGCTTGCCCGAGCGAAGCGCCTGTTCGACCAGGAAACTGGTCATCATCTTGGTCAACGACGCGGGCGGCAGCGGCTCGTCGGGATTGGCCGAGGCCAGCACCTCTCCGGAGTCGAAGTCCATCAGCAGCCAGGCCTTGGCGGGGATGGCCGGCACGCCGCCTTCTACGGCGGATTGCCCGGCCAACGGCGCCGGGGCTGGCACTTCGGCGGCGGACTTCTTGTGGACAGCAGGTTTGGCCGCAATTGCTGCGCCGGGCACCAAGGCGCCGGCGGCCAGGGCGAAAACGAGAGGCAGGAAAGCAAATTGAGTGGATTGCATGGGACTCCCGATCGTGAGCCCTCATTGTGGCGGAGC
>JAMNYN010000741.1 GCA_023622805.1 Pseudomonadota bacterium
ACTGGCCGACCTGCATGCCCAGTTCGGACTGGACCGGCCCATCCCCATGCAGTTCATGCTGTGGCTGGGCAAGATGCTGCAGGGTGACCTGGGCCACTCGATCACCAGCGGCGAGGCCGTTCTGCCGCTGCTGCTCGAGCGTTTCCAGGTCAGCGCGGTCATCGTCCTGGTGGCTGTGGCACTGGCCGCGCTGCTGGCCGTGCCCGCGGGCCTGCTGGCCGCGTGGAAGCAGAACAGCGTGCTCGACACCATGGTGGTGGCCGCCGCCACGTTCTTTCTCTCTATCCCTAGCTTCTGGCTGGGCCTCTTGCTGCTGCTCTTCGTGGGGCTCAAGCTCGGGCTGGTGCCGGTGGTGGGCTATGTGCCCTTCAGCGAGGACTGGCGCTCGGCCCTGTCCTTTCTGATCCTGCCGACCATCACGCTGGCCTTGATCGAGCTCGGCATCCTCACCCGTATGGCGCGCGCCAGCGCGGTGGAAGTGCTGCGCCTGGAGTACGTGACGCATGCCCGGGCCAAGGGCTTGTCGGAGCGGCGCGTGCTGCTGCGCCATGTGCTGCCCAACGCCTTCGCGCCCACCTGGACAATGATCGGTCTGGTGCTGGGCAATCTGCTGGGCGGTATCGCCGTGCTGGAGACGGTGTTCACGCTGCCCGGCCTGGGCCGCCTGCTGGTGGACGCGATCTTTGCCCGCGACTATCCCGTGGTGCAGGGCTGCCTGTTGTTCACGGCCGCTATCTACGTGCTCGTCAACCTCGTGGTCGACCTGTGCTATCCCTTGTTCGATCCCCGGGTGTCCGCGTCATGATGAAGCGTCTTTTCCAACGTTTGCGTCCCAACGCCTTGATCGGTGGCGCGCTGGTGTCCCTGGTGGGCGCCATGGCCTTGCTGTCCGTGTTCTGGACGCCATACAACCCCATGGGCGTGGCGCTGCGCCAGCGGCTGCAGCCGCCCTCGGGCAGCTACTGGCTGGGCACCGACGAGTTCGGGCGCGATATCCTCTCGCGCCTCATGGCCGGCGCCGGCACCAGCCTGGTGGTCGCCGCGCTCACCGTGGCGCTGGCCCTGGGGCTGGGGGTGGTCATCGGCCTGATGGCCGGCTACTTCCGCGGCTGGCTGGACCGGGTGCTGATGGTCTTCAACGACGCCATGCTGGCCTTTCCCGGCATTCTGCTGGCCCTGGGCGTGATGGTCATCGTCGGGGCCAACCAGTGGGGCATCATCGTCGCGCTGGGCCTGGCCTATGCGCCCACGGCGGTGCGCGTGGTGCGCGGCTCGGTGCTCTCGCTGCGCGAGAAGGAGTACATCGAGGCCTCCAAGGTCATAGGCAACTCCGGCCTGCGCACCGTGTTCGCGCACATTCTGCCCAACTGCGTCGCACCGCTGGTGGTGCTGGCCACCTCCATGTTCGGTTGGGTCATCCTGGCCGAAAGCGCATTGAGCTTCCTGGGCCTGGGCGTGCCGCCGCCCGCACCCACCTGGGGCAATATGCTGGCCTCGGGCCGGCCCTATATCGAGAGCGCCTCCTGGCTGGGCATCGCGCCCGGTGCCTGCATCGCGCTCACGCTGCTCGGCGTGAACCTGCTGGGCGATGCACTGCGCGACTGGCTCGACCCCCGCATGGAGCACCGCTGATGCGCGCCATTCCTGTACCCCTTGACGACTGTTCCATGCCCGGCGGCTCCACGCGGCGGAGAAACGATATGACGACCGAGAAGAACCCGTTGCCGCTGCTGTGCGTGCATGAACTCACGGTGCACGGCCCCCATGCACGTCCGCTGCTGGACGCCGTCTCGTTCGAGGTGCCCGCCGGCGGCGTGGTCGCCCTGGTGGGCGAATCGGGCAGCGGCAAGACCATGGCCGGACGCGCCGTGCTGGGCCTGCTGCCGCCCCAGGTGCGCCAGAGCGGCGGTAGCGTGCTGCTGCAGGGGCGCGATGTGGGCGCCTTGTCGGCGAACGAACTGCGCGTGCTGCGCGGCTGCGACGTGGGCATGGTGTTCCAGGAACCCATGGTCTCGCTCAACCCCGCGATGACCATCGCCGAGCAGCTCTTCGAGGGCCTGCGCCTGCACGAGAAACTGAGCGTGTCCCAGGCACGCGAGCGCGCCATCGCCATGCTGCGCCGCGTGCAGATCGCCGACCCCGAAGGCTGTCTGGCTGCCTACCCGCACCAGTTCTCGGGCGGCATGCGCCAGCGCATCATGCTGGCCTCGGTCATGCTGCTCAAGCCGCGCCTGTTGATCGCCGACGAGCCCACCACGGCGCTTGACTCGCTGAGCCAGCGCGAAGTGATGGAGATCATGGCCGAACTCACGCGCACCGAGGGCACGGCCGTGCTGCTCATCACCCACGACCTGGGGCTGGTGGCGCGCTACGCGCAGTCCGGGGTGGTGCTGGTAAAAGGCCGGCTTGTCGAAGCCGGCCCCGTGCGCAGCGTGCTGACCGCGCCGCGCCAGGCCTACACCCGAAGCCTCATCGACGCGCTGCCGCAGCGCGGTGCCCAGCGCCCGGCGCGGCCCGCACAGGCGCCGCTGATCGAGGCCAAGAACGTACAGGTGAGCTTTCCGGGTGCGCGTCAGGGCTGGCTGTCCAAGGCCGAGCCCAAGTTCGCCGTGCGCGGCGTGTCCCTGGCCATCCAGCCGGGCGAGGTGGTGGCGGTGGTCGGCGGCTCGGGTTCGGGCAAGACCACGCTGGGCCGCGCCATGATAGGCCTGCTGCCCGTGGCGGGCGGCGATGTGTGCTTTCGCGGCACGCCGCTGGGCAGCGCCGATGCCGCCGGGCGGCGCGAGTTTCGCCTGGCCTGCCAGTTGGTGTTCCAGGACCCGTATTCCTCGTTGGACCCGCGCCAGCGCGTGCGCGACATCGTCGCCGAGCCGCTGCGCCACGGCCCGCCGCTGACGCGCGAAGCGCTGCAGGCCACGGTGGATGCGATGCTCGACGAAGTGGGTCTGGCCGGCTTTGGCGAGCGCTACCCGCATGCGCTGTCGGGCGGGCAGCGTCAGCGCGTGGCGATCGCCCGGGCGCTGGTGCGCAAGCCGGCCTTCGTGGTGGCCGATGAACCCGTCTCGGCCCTGGACATGACCATTCAGAAGCAGGTGCTGCAGCTGCTCAAGCGCCTGCAGGCCGAGCGCGGTTTTGGCTGCCTGTTCATCTCGCACAACCTGGCGGTGGTGTCCGAGATCGCCGACCGCATCATCGTGATGGAAAACGGCCGCATCGTGGAGGAGGGCAGCGTGGCCGATATCTTCGACCGGCCGCAGCAACCCTACACGCGCGCGCTACTGGAAGCCGCGACCACCAGCGATTTGCTGGCAGAGCTGGACGCGGCGTAGGGGGGAGCAGGGCGGCGGCAGTAAGCACCAGCAGCGCGATAGGTGGCTTCTGCGGAATTGGGGTATTTCGCCCGGAGTTCAGGCCGTCTCCACGGCGGACACCTGGCGTACCCCCATGGACTTCAGCGCATCGGCGACTGCCGCCACGGCACCGGGAATGCCGGCTTCGCCGAAGTGGCCCATGCAGCCTACGCGGAATGTCTCCAGTTGCGTCAGCTTGCCGGGATAGAGAATGTAGCCAAGCTTCTTGACCTCCTGGTAGAAGGTCTTGAAGTCGTAGGCCGGGTCGGCTGGCGCGTGGAAGGTGACGATGATAGGCGCCTGGATGGTCGGGTCGAGAAACGGGCGAAAACCCAGTTGCGCCATGCCATCGATCAGTGCCTTGCAGTTGCGCGCGTAGCGTCCGCCACGCGCCGGAAGGCCGCCCTC
>JAMNYN010000555.1 GCA_023622805.1 Pseudomonadota bacterium
CAACCAGAAACAGATGACGCTGCGCCTGCATCCGCAGCAAGTCGAAGTGGTGCGCGCGCGCATCAACGATCTGTTGGCCGCCTACCCTGGCGTGGGCTATCTGGACATCGTCGCCGACGGCCGCCTGGGCCCGCACGCCTGCATTCTGGAAAGCGAGATCGGCCTGGTCGAGGCCAGCATCGACGGCCAGATCGCGGCCCTCGAAAAAGCCTTCAAGAAAGTGCTGGGCAGCCGCATATGAACACGCTGGTCAAGCCCGCGGCGCGCGCCCCGCGCCAGTTCGACTACATCGCCGAGATGATGCAGCTGGCGCTCGACGACGCGCCCATGCTGCAGATCAAGGGGCGCGTGACCCAGGTGATAGGCACCATCATCAAGGCCGTGGTGCCCACGGTGAAGGTGGGCGAAGTCTGCGTGCTGCGCAATCCCGGCGAGGATTTCGAAATGAAGGCCGAAGTCGTCGGCTTTGCGCGCGACGCGGCCCTGCTCACCCCCATAGGCGACATGTACGGCATCTCGGCGGCCACCGAAGTGATTCCCACCGGCCGCGCCCATCTGGTGCCCGTGGGCTTCGGCCTGCTGGGCCGGGTGCTCGACGGCCTGGGCCGGCCGCTGGACCTGGCCGAGCGCGGCCCGCTGGAAGTCAGCAAGTTCTACCCGGTGTTTGCCGAGGCCCCCGATCCGCTGCGCCGACGCGTCATCAGCCAGCCGCTGGAACTGGGCGTGCGGGCGCTCGACGCCGTGCTGACCTGCGGAGAAGGCCAGCGCATGGGGATTTTTGCGGCCGCCGGTGGCGGCAAGTCGACGCTGATGGGCATGCTGGTCAAGGGCGCGGACGTGGATGTGACCGTGGTCGCGCTGATCGGCGAGCGCGGGCGCGAAGTGCGCGAGTTCCTGGAGAACGAACTGGGCGAGGAAGGCCGCAAGAAAAGCGTGATCGTCTGCGCCACCAGCGACAAGTCGTCGATGGAGCGCGCCAAGGCGGCCTACGTGGCGACGGCCATCGCCGAGTACTTCCGCGACCAGGGCAAGAAAGTGCTGTTCCTGATGGACTCGGTGACCCGCTTTGCGCGCGCGCAGCGCGAAATCGGCCTGGCCGCGGGCGAGCCGCCCACGCGCCGCGGCTACCCGCCATCGGTCTTTGCCACCCTGCCCAAGCTCATGGAGCGGGTCGGCATGAACGACAAGGGCTCGATCACCGCGCTCTACACGGTGCTGGTCGAAGGCGACGACATGACCGAGCCTATCGCCGACGAAACCCGCTCCATCCTGGACGGCCACATCGTGCTGTCGCGCAAGCTCGCCGCGTCCAATCACTATCCGGCCATCGATGTGCTGGCCTCGGCTTCGCGCGTCATGAACGCGGTGATCACGCCCGAGCACAAGCGCATGGCCGGGCGCCTGCGCGAGCTCATGGCCAAGTACGAGGAGGTCGACCTGCTGGTCAAGATCGGCGAGTACAAGCGCGGCGGCGACCCGACCACCGACGAAGCCATCGACAAGATGGAAGCCATTCGCGACTTTCTGAAGCAGCGCACCCATGAAAACTCCAGCCTGGCCGATACCCTGGCCGCACTGGAGAAACTGGTGGGAGCACCGCGGTGAAGATGCTGCGCGACCTGCTGGCCATCAAACGCTTTCGCGAAGGCCTGGCGGAAACCAATATGCGCCAGCAACGCCAGGCTTTCCTGCAGGCCCAGCAGCAGCGCATGGACGCCGAAGCACTGCTGGCCCGGCTGCTGGCCGAAGGCGTGCGCGCCGAAAAGCTGCTGTATGAGGATTTGTGCGCCCGGCTGGTGCGGCTCAAGGACATTGAAGCAGTCCTGCGGGCGGTGGCAGACCTGCGCCAGCGCGAGCAGGAGCAAAAAGATGCACTGGCCGCCGCGCAGCGCCAGCAACAGGCCGCCCAGGAGCGGCTAGATGCGGCGCGCCAGGCCCACAAGGACGCGGCGCGGCAGACGTCGAAATTCATCGACCTGTCCCGTTCCTTCGCCGCCATCGACGCGCTCGAGTCCGAACGCCGCGAAGACCTGGAAATGGAAGAAGCCGCCAGCGTGACCCGCGACCGCGAAGACTGGCATGCCACCGATGAGGAGACCTGCTGATGGCCGAACACGCGCTTTTCGCTCCCTCTTTTACGCCACGCCGAGGACCTCGCCATGCGCGGTGAACGCCCCATCCATCTGGACGTGGGCGTGCCTTCGGGCAATGCGTTCGAAGCCCAGTCCGACACGCCCGGCCAGGCCGATACCCGCAGCCAGCAGGAGCTGGCCGACCAGGCCCAGACCCTGCGCGACCTGCTGCAGCAGCAGCGCAATGCCCCGACCACCGAGACCCCGGCCACCGCGCCCGTGACCAGCCCTTTTGACCTATTCACGCCCAGCCAGCGCCCGGCCATGGAGCCAGGGCCATCGGCCATGCTGGAGAAAACGCTGGACCAGATGGCCAGGCGCCTGCTGGTCGGTGACGGCAGCAATGGCCGGCGTGGCGTCCAGATCCAGCTGGACTCCGCGCTGCTGCCTGGCGTGGTCGTGGATATTTTCGAGGAAGCCGGCCGGCTGCTGACCCAATTCACCTGCAGCAACGAAAGCTCGCGCGAGCGCCTGTGCGCGGGCGCCACCTGGATGGCCAGCAGCCTGGCGCAGCGCTTGCAGCAAGACGTGCGCGTACAGGTGCAGACCGATGACCCCGAAGACCGCTGCCTGCTGCAGGTGGATGCGGACCGCTGATTTCTCTCCTTTGCCCATACCTGATGTCCACCCCCCTTTCCACCCCGGCCACCTGGAGCCCTGCAACGCTGTCCCACAACGAGGCCCAGGCATACACCACCATCGCCCAACGGGCCATGGAGATGCCGTTGTGCTGCGGCGGAACGCACTGGCTGGCGAGCCTGCGCCCCGTGCTACAGGCCCCCTGGCCGAGCATGGCCGACGACAGCGTGACCCACATCGAGTGGGCCGGCGCGCAGCTGCAACTGCAGTTGCCCCAAGCCGCGGCCCAGCAACTGCTGTCGGCCTTGCTGGACGGCGCCGCGCTCCCGCCCCTGCCTGACGAAACGCCTTCCGTGGCGCTGGCCTCCGCCTTGGACGACCTGCTGGTTCGCCTCGAACAACTGGGGCGCGGAGCGCCACAGCCCATGGCCAGCGCCGACGGGCAGCCCAGCGCCCTGCTACCCCATGCCTTCGCCGTGCAGCTCGATGCCCAGCAAGGCACGCAGGCCATCGCCGGCCTGCTGCGCACGGACAGCCTGGGCCTGCTGCTGATGGCCGGACTGGCCGCGCGCCTGCCGCCGCGCGACGGCCCGCTCGCCAGCGACGCCCTGCCTCTGCGCCTGCATCTGGACATCGGTTGTGCCACGCTCTCGGTCGAGGAACTGCACCAGCTGGTGCCGGGCGATGTACTGCCCATGGAGCGCAGCTTTGTCGCCGCCGAACGGGTGCTGTGGCTGCAGGCCCCTGGGGCCGGCGGTCTGCACGTGCAACTGCCCGCCGCGCAGGCGCAGGCCGACGCGCCCGAGCTCGGCGCGGAGGCCCCAGACAGCGCGGACGACGCCGCGTCTGCGGACCTTCGCCCGACCGCCCCTTTTCTCACCGTTATCCAATCCTGGACCCACGCCATGCCCGACTTTGCATCCCACACGCAGGAAACCACCGGCTTCGATGCCATACCGGTGCACCTGTCCTTCGACCTGGGCGACATCTCGTTGACGCTGGCCGAACTGCGCGCGCTGCAGCCCGGCCAGGCCATCCGCCTCCAGCACCCCATCGCCAGCGCGGTGCGCATCCGTGCCAACGGGGCCCTTGTCGGCGAAGGCACGCTGGTCGAAATCGACGGCCACCTGGGCGTCTCCATCAGCCAGTTGTTCACGCCCGCTACGGCGCCTTCCGCATGACTACTTTCGATCCAATCACCCTGGCGGTGATGCTGGCGCTGATGGCGCTGATGCCGACGCTGGTCGTTGTCAGCACCTCGTTTCTCAAGATCGCCGTGGTCATGTCGCTGCTGCGCAATGCGCTGGGCGTGCAGCAGATGCCGCCCAACCTGGCCTTGTACGGCATGGCCTTGATCCTGTCGGTCTATGTCATGGCGCCGGTCGGCAACCACATGTTCGAGCGGCTGTCCTCCCAGCCCGATGCCCTCAAGAACATTCCCGCGCTGGTCCATGGCGTGCGCGAGGGCGCAGAGCCGCTGCGCGAGTTCATGCTCAAGAACAGCCGCATAGAGCAGCGCGATTTCTTCGTGCGCACAGCCCAGCGCATGTGGGGTCCGCAGCTGTCCGAAGGCATGACGGAGCGCGACTTCATCGTGCTGA
The DNA here is from genome assembly GCA_023622805.1 of Pseudomonadota bacterium. Taxonomy (GTDB): domain Bacteria; phylum Pseudomonadota; class Gammaproteobacteria; order Burkholderiales; family Burkholderiaceae_C; genus Comamonas; species Comamonas bellezanensis. The sequence continues at coordinate 4,313 of JAMNYN010000555.1, forward strand.
TGCCGGCCTTTGTGGTGTCCGAGCTCACCGCGGCGTTCCAGATCGGCTTTCTCGTCTATCTACCGTTTGTGGTGATCGATCTGATCGTCTCCAACATCCTGCTGGCCATGGGGATGATGATGGTCTCGCCGGTCACGATTTCCCTGCCGCTCAAACTGTTCCTGTTCGTGATGGTCGATGGCTGGTCACGCCTGATCCAGGGACTGGTGCTGTCTTACGCCTGAACCTCGCACAAGGACTCCCCATGCAATCCGTTGATGTCGCTGCCTACTTCACCCAAGCGCTGTACCTGGTGCTCTGGCTGTCACTGCCCCCCATCATCGTCGGCTCCATCGTCGGCACGCTGTTTTCGCTGTTCCAGGCGCTGACGCAGATCCAGGAGCAAACCCTGTCGTTCGGCATCAAGCTGATCGCCGTGTCCGTCACCATCTTGCTGACGGCGCGTTGGGTGGGCGGCGAGATGTTCAATTTCACGGTGCAGATCTTCGACGCCCTGCCCGCGCTGGGTCACTGAACGCCGGCTCACGCCAGGGAACCCGATGGATATTTCGGTTACTTACGAAGAGACCAGCTTGTTCATCAAGACGCTGGCCCTTACCCAACCGCGCATTCTTGCCATGTTTCTCGTCCTGCCACTGTTCAACAGTCAGCTCATTCCGGGGATGCTGCGCTTTGCCATCGCCGGCGCCATGGGACTGGTGATGGTGCCAGCGCTCATGCCCGTGATAGCGGCCACCGAACTCTCCCCCATGACGCTGCTGCTGCTGCTGACCAAGGAGAGCTTCATCGGTTTTGTGATCGGCTATCTGGCGGCGATTCCCTTCTGGATCTTCGAGGCCGTGGGCTTTCTCATCGACAACCAGCGCGGCGCCAGCATTGCGGCGACCCTCAACCCGCTCACCGGCAACGACTCCTCTCCGCTGGGCATCCTGTTCAACCAGGCGTTCATCGTTTTCTTTCTGCTCAGCGGGGGGCTTTCCCTGCTGCTGGGAACGCTCTACGACAGCTTCGCGCTGTGGGATGTGCTGCGCTGGACGCCTGAGCTGCGCCCCGAGTCGGTGCCCCTGCTGCTCGACCAGCTCCAGCGGCTGGCACGCATGGCGCTGCTGCTCGCGGCGCCTGCCATGGTGGCGATGTTTCTCGCGGAGTTCGGCCTGGCGTTGGTCAGCCGCTTTGTCCCGCAGCTGCAGGTTTTCTTCATGGCCATGCCGATCAAGAGCGCCCTGGCCATGCTGGTGCTGGTGCTCTATGCCTCGTCGCTGTTCGAGTACGCCGCGGAACATGTGCAGGCCGTGGGAGAGATCCTGCCCTGGCTGCGCAACCAATGGGGCCCAGGTGGCTGAGCATGAGCGAAAAGACCGAACAGCCGACCAGCAAACGCCTGCGCGATTCACGTAAGAAAGGCGATGTCGCCTATAGCAAGGACTTCACCCAGACCTTGCTGATCCTGTCCATCTTTGGCTATTTGCTGGGCAATAGCGGTCACATCGTCGAGCGCCTGGGCCAGATGATTCTGCTGCCCGGCTCCCTGCTGCGCCTGAACTTCCAGGACGCGGCCGATACCCTGGTGTACGAGCTGCTGAGCAGCGCGGCCTGGGTGGTGCTGCCCTTCGTCGGCATCGTGCTGGGTGTGGGGATGTTCGCCGACGCCCTGCAGGTGGGCGTCATGTTTGCCTTCGAGAAAATCAAGCCATCGGGCAAGAAGCTCAATGTGCTGAGCAATGCGAAGAACATCTTCTCCAAGAAAAGCCTGGTGGAGTTTCTCAAGTCCTGCCTCAAGATCGCCATTCTTTCGAGCCTGCTGTACACCTTAATCCGCGACGCGATGCCCATCCTGACCAGCATCCCGCAGGCCGGGCTCGCCGGCCTGGGCCAGGTCATGGCCACGCTGCTCAAGACCATGCTGGTGCACATAGGCCTGGCCTACAGCTGCATTGCCCTGGCCGACTTTGTCTGGCAGCGCCACCAATACCGCAAGGGCCTGATGATGTCCAAGGACGAAGTCAAGCAGGAATACAAGCAGATGGAGGGCGACCCCCGCATCAAGCAGCAGCGCAAGCAACTGCACAAGGAAATGCAGCAGCAAAGTGCCGTGCAAAGCGCGCGCACGGCGACCGTGGTGGTGACCAACCCCACCCATCTGGCGGTGGCCTTGCACTACGACGCCGAGGAAACGCCGCTGCCGGTGATTCTGGCCAAGGGCGAAGGCGCCCTGGCCCAGCGCATGATGGAAGCGGCGCGCGAAGCCGGTGTCCCCGTGATGCAGAACATTCCCTTGGCCCGCGCCCTCACTGCCCAGGGCGAAGCCGGTCAATACATTCCTTCCGAGCTGGTCGAGCCGGTCGCCGAAGTGCTGCGCCTGCTGCAGCAACTCGGCCAGCAATCTCCCGATTGAAGCTGCCCATGTCCACGTCCACCCCCTACGCCACGGCCCCCCTGCTGCAGCGCTATTCGGCGCACCACGGCATCCCCATGGAGCCCGGGCCAAGCACGCTGCAAATGCTCGTCGACGGCTGCTACGCGCTGCGGCTCAAAGCCCTGCCCGGCGCAGGCATCATGGTCAGCGCTTGCCTCAAGCCCCTGCCGCAGCCGGGCCAGGCGCGCGACGCTCTGTTGCTGGCCTTTGCCCGACTGGCCTGCGGCACCATGAAAGAACAGGCCACGACCTGCAGTGTGGATGCCCGCGAGCGGGCCATCTGGTTGCAGCTGGCCTCACCTGCGCAATCGCTGCAGGACATTGACGACGCCGTGGGGTCCTTCACCAATTCGTTCGCTTTCTGGTCCAAGGCCAGTCTCTCCCTTTGAACGCCCCTTGCGGAGCTGCCTCGCCATGAGCTTGTCCCCTTTTTCATCGCGCCCTCTTCCCGCTGCGCGCAAAGCGCTGGGCGCCGTCTGGCCCCGCAAGGCGCTGCGGGCACTGGCCTGCGCCAGCATCTTCGCCGCATCCTGGAGCACGGCACAGGCAGCCCCCCCACCCTGGACCGAAGCCGCCTACAGCTACTACGCCGACAACGCCAGCATGGCCCAGGTCCTGCGCGACTTTGCCAGCAGCTTCAGCCTGTCGCTGGAGCTGACGCCACAGGTCACGGGCAAGGTCCACGGCAAGTTCAACAGCGCCAGCCCGACGGAGTTCATGGACCGTCTGGCCAGCGTCTACGGCCTGACCTGGTTCACCCATGCGGGCACGCTGTACGTGGCCCGCACCACCGAAGTGACCACCCGCAGCATCAGCGCGGGCGGCGGCAACATCGCCACCGTGCGCCAGGCCTTGCAAAGCCTGGGCGTGCTGGACGCGCGTTTTGGCTGGGGCGAGCTGCCCGAGCAAGGCATGGCCCTGGTCTCCGGCCCTGCCGCCTACGTCGCGCTCATCGAGCGCACCATGGCCCAGCTGCCGATGATGGCCGGAGGCCAGCAGGTCGCCGTGTTCCGCCTCAAGCACGCCACGGTGGACGATCGCACCATCCTCTACCGCGACCGCCAGATCACCACGCCGGGCCTGGCCCGTGTGCTGCGCAATCTGATAGGCGGCCAGTCCGGCGGCTCGGGCGTCAACAATGCGCTGATTTCCTCCGTGGCGCAGGACCAGGGCCTGCCCGGCCTGCCCGGCATGGCCGGCATGGCCAACGCCGCGAACACCGTCGGCCTGTCCTTCGACCCCTACAGCTCCGGCCTGCCCAACGGCCCCATGGCCTCCGCCAACGGCACGGCCAACGCCACCGGCGCCCAAACCGGATCGGCCCAGACCGGATCGGCCAAGTCGGCGAGCGGCGCGGGTGCGGCCGCCAGCATGCGGCGCCTGGCCCCGGCGATCCAGGCCGACTCGCGGCTCAATGCCATCATCGTGCAGGACACCCTCGAGCGCATGCCGCTGTACAAGAGCCTGATCGAGCAGTTGGACGTCCCATCGCCGCTGATCGAGATCGAGGCCATGATCATCGACATCAACTCCACGCGCCTCGACGAGCTGGGCATTGCCTGGAGCGGCCGCATGGGCGGCACCGTCGCCGGCTTCGGCAACATGACCCGCAAGGGCGACGGCAACGATCTGGTGCTGGGCGCGGTCGCGCGCAGCGCCTCAGTCGACCCGACCAGCCTGGTGGTCAGCTCGGGCAACTTCCTGATCAACCGCATACGCGCGCTCGAAGGCACGGGCGAGGCCAACATCCAGTCGCGGCCGTCGATTCTCACCATCGACAACATCGGCGCCCTGCTGGATCTGTCGGAAACCTTCTACATTCGCAGCGTCGGCGAGCGCGTCGCCACGATCACGCCCATCACCGCCGGCACCACCTTGCGCGTCACGCCCCACTTAGTGGAGCGCCCGGAAGGCCCGGTGATACAGCTCGATGTGGACATCGAGGACGGCCAGATTCAGGAGACCAAGATCGATACCCTGCCCACGGTGCGCCGCAGCGTGGTCAGCACCCAGGCCATCGTCGGCGAAGGCCAGACCCTGCTGATCGGCGGCTACAAGAACACGAAATCGACCAGCGATGTGAACAAGGTGCCGGGCCTGGGCTCGCTGCCCGTGCTCGGCATGCTGTTCTCCAACAAGGCCCAGAACCAGCAATCGCGCGAGCGCCTGTTCATGATCAAGCCCCGGCTGGTGACCTTGCCGACCGGCGTGGCCACCGCCGTCGATGCGCTGCGCGCGCCGAGCACGGTCACCCCGGCGCCCAGGCCTGAAGCGGCACACCCCCTGGCGTTGACGCCACCCGAAGTCAGCCAGGCCAATTGAGCCGAGAGTTGGAACAGTACAGCGCCGCCAAGGGCCGCTGCTCAGAAGTCCGGCACCACGCCGCGTGCCTGCAGCGCCGTGCGCGCGACGGCGAGGCGGTTGCGCACCGCGCTCAATGGCAGCGCCAGCAGCACCGCCGCGGCTTCATAGGACAGCTCGTCCACCGCGACCATCAACAAGATGGAACGCATGCTTTCGGGCAGCTCCTGCACGGCCAGCTGCAAATCCTGGCTTTGCTCCAGGGCCTGGCCGGGCAACCGCTGGTGGCGCACCAGATTCATGGCGATGCCGTACAGCCAGATGGACCGTTCGGACTGTCCCTGGACGGATGGGTCCGAGCGCACGGCTTCCATGAAAGCCTGCAGCGCCTGGTCTTGCGCGGCGCTGGAGTTGCCGATGTTGTTGATGATGAAGCGGCACAGACACGTGCCATGGGCCTGCACCAGGCTCAGAAACAATGCCCCGCTCTCGACCATCGCGGCCTCGTCCAGCGCGGCTGCGTCGTCGCCAGCAATCGACCCAGAGGGGAAAAAGTGTGACGCCAACTCCTGTGCCAAGAATTCATCCGCCATTGCGCTACCTCTTATGCAAGAGTTGGAACAGTCATTTCCAGCTACCAAAGCAACTAGTTTTCACATGCCGCCCGAGTGGTGTATACACATAAAAATGCTGATTCTGCATACGATTTCGCCGGCTTCGCGTGCGCAAGAAAGCCTTCCCCAGGTAGGAAAAAAGGCACTTGAAGGCTTGGCGGGGCGCAGCGCGGCCCCTGGGCTTCACGGCATTTGCGGTACCACGCCAGCGTGTTCTTCAGCGCTGGCTTGGCGCCTGCCCCAGGGTCGCAAGCAGCTCGGCCTGGAGCCACTGCTGGGCTTGCGCGGGGGCGACCGGCGATTGCCCCTGGCTGGCGGCCTGGTCAAAGCGCTGCTGCATGGCTGCGTCGATGGCTTCGCGCTGTGGTCCGCTGACCGCCGCGGGCGACAGGCCCTCGGCCTGACAGGCCGCGGCAAAGCCGCTGCTGTTGGCCACGGCACTGCACATGAACTGGGTCATGAAGTCCACGCCGAGCATGGCTTTCTGGCTGGTTTCCGCCATGGCAATGGCTTGCTGCACGGTGCGCGACGCCAAGGGCTGACCGGGCGCCGGCCCCAGACCCAACTCCCGCACCACAGCGGCCTGGATACCGCTGGAAAATGCCTGCCCCAAGGCACCGACAAACGCCGACTGGCTGTCGGCATCGGGTTCTATCCACGCCACGCTGCGCTGGCTGGGCGTGGTGCCCGTTGCCAGCACTTTCCATTCTGCGCCGTCATGGCTGACATAAAGCGTATCCCCTTTCTGGGCGGATTCACGAAATGAATCCAGCGAGGGATAAGCAGCAGTGCCAGCAGGCAACAGGTGGTTAGAAATAGTCACAACGGCGGCAGGTTTCTCAAATCGTAGAAGGAACTCATGCTTAGTAACGCTCCACACCCAACAGTTCCAAGCCTGGGAAGCAGTCCGGGAACCGTCGGCAGGACCCTTGGGGCGCGAGTATCGCCCCTAAGCCACACCGGCCCTCATTCTACAGTCACCGTCTTCTTCAGAAGATACGGCGTGTCAACGTCCGATCCGCGCGCTGGCCGCTGCGTGCCGACCCGGCGGCAGGCAGCGGCCCCGGTCGATCGCAGAAAGTCGAGGCCCGAAGTGGCGGGCCCCGTCGCCAAGCGCCAAGACGACAGGCGTAGCACAAACCCTTGCATTGCTTGCCAACGGCAAGTCAAATCGGGAAATCGCGGAACATCTGCTTACATTACGCTACACCGTTGAATGTCATATCGCGCGCATCTACCGAAAACTGGAAGTCTCCTCACACGCCATCAACCAAGGACGCCTGCGCGGCCTGCTCCCATAGCAGCCAGGCACGGCCATGTCCGCGCGCTGCTGCTCGCCATGCTGCTGCTCGCCTGCAGCCTGTTCCCTTCGGCCTGGGCGCAGACCTGTCCACCCACCATGGCTGCAATCCACGCCGCCAAGGAACTCCCTGGCACAAGCGGCCGCCCCTCGCAGGGCTGGACGCCGGTGACGCTGCCCGACAGCTGGACCAAGCGATGGCCTGATTACGACGGCCCGGTCTGGTACCGCATCCGCTTGCAACAGGACTGCGCCGCCACCGAGGCCGCCAAGGAGCCGGCGGCGCTGATCGTCAAATCGATCAACATGGCCGGTGAAATCTATCTGAACGATAGCTTGCTGTGGCGTGACGCCAGTCTGCAAGAGCCCCTGTCGAGAAGCTGGAATGTCCCCCGCTACTGGATACTCCCCGAATCGGCGCTGAAAGCCAACGACAACGCTCTCTGGATACGTGTACAAGGGCGGGCGCTCGTCGAACCAGGCCTGGGTTGGGTCATGATGGGTCCCGCGACACAGATGCTCGCATTTTTCGACGGAATCTGGTGGTCACATCGCACGGTCTACGTGATCAATATGGTCGCGTCGCTGTTCTTCGCGGGCTTGTTTGCAGGCATCTGGCTGCTCTACCGCAAGCAATCCCTGCATGGCTGGTTCGCGCTGCAAAACCTGGCCTGGGTGGTGTTCATCTACAACATCGTGGCCACGGATCCCTGGCCATTCGGCGACACGGTGGGCGTGGTGCGCGCCAACACCATCGCATTCATGGTGTTCAGCGCCTCTTATACCATTTTCATTTTCCAGATGTTGAAGGGGCGCCCACTTCCCCGCTGGCAGGAACGCAGCCTGCTGACACTGACCATTGGCCTGTCGCTGCTGGTCGCACTGGTGCCGGAAAAACAGTTGAAAGCCACCATGCACCTGTCCGGGGGAGTCCATTTCCTGGTGTTCGGCATGGCCTGCATTCTGCCGCTGGTCCATGCCTGGCGCAGCCGCAAGCCCGAGGATGCGCTCTATGCCTTGCTGGGCCTGGTATTCGTGTTCGTCGCGGCGCACGACATGTACGTCTTTTACCTCGAAATACCCGACCCGGTCTCGCTCACGCCCTACACCAACCTGATCACCATGGTCGTCATCACCGCCATGCTGGGCTCGCGCATCGCGGCCAGCATGCGCCGCACCGAACGCTTCAATGTGGAACTCACGGCCACGGTCGAGCAGGCCTGCCGGGAACTGGAAACCACCATGGGCAAGGAACACCAGCTGGCACTGTCGAATTCACGCCTGCAGGAGCGCCTGCAATTCATCCACGACCTGCATGACGGCTTTGGCAGCGCCCTGGTGCGGGCCATCGTCCAGGCCGAGCGCCATGCCGATGCGCAGGCCAGCCGCCATGTCTCCACCCTCAAGTCGCTGCGCGACGATTTGCGCACCGTCATGGACGGCGGCCGCACCGTCCACGCCGACACGCCCGCGACCCCGGCCGAATGGCTGGCACCGACGCGCCACCGTTTCTCGACGCTGTTCGATGAGATGGAGGTGAGCAGCCACTGGTCCTGCCCCGCGGCGTGGCCCTCGCCGCCCAGCGTGGCGCTGTGCCTGGAACTCACCCGCCTGCTGGAAGAAGCCCTGTCCAACGTGCTCAAGCACAGCGCCGCCACCGAAGTCGAGATCACGCTGGCCGCTGACGCCGCGCTGACGCTTGAAGTGCGCGACAACGGACGGGGATTCGACATCGCCGCCGTCAGCCTCCAGGCCAGCGGCATCGGCTTGTCATCCATGCAGGCCCGGGTGGCCCGGCTCGGCGGTCAGCTGCACCTTGAATCCCGCCCCGGCCTGAGCCTGGTGCGTGCAAGCCTGGCGCGTTGATCCCGCACATTCGCGCTATGGCAGCGTCACCGACTTCGCCCGATGGCGCGGCTTGTCGACGTCGTGCCGCGCGCGCACTTCCTAGAAATCCAGTTCTACGCCGCGCGCCTGCAGCTTGGCGCGCAGCGCCGTGCGCGCACGCGAGAGCCGGCTGCGCACCGTGCCCACCGGCACCGTCAGCAGCGCCGCCGCGGCTTCATAGGACATCTCATCCACCGCGACCATCAGCAAGATGGAGCGCATGCTTTCGGGCAGCTCTTCCATGGCCTGTTGCAGATGCGACATGTGCTGGCTTTGCTCCAGGGCCTGGACGGGCGACAAGGCCTCGCAAGGCAATTCGGCGATGGCCGAATCGTCGGTGAATTCGTAGCGTCGATGGGGCGCACGCGACAAGTGATTGCGCACCAGGTTCATGGCGATGCCGTACAGCCAGGTGGACAGCGCGGACTCGCCCTTGAAGGCGCGGTAAGAGCGCACCGCTTCCATGAAAGCCTGTTGCGCCAGGTCTTCCGCGTCGCTGGCGTTGCCGATGTTCTTGATGATGAAGCGGTACAGACGCGTGCCGTGCGCCTGCACCAGGCTGTGAAAAAGTTCATCGCGCTGCGCAATGGATTGCTCATCCATTGGCGGCAATGGCTCATTTTCTGCAAACGCACAGGCACCCTGGGGATTGGTATCCCACATCGGCCCCATTGACTCATCGTTCATATCGTTCACCGCTGGTGCATGAATTAAAAACCGGCATTACCTACGTAACTAATTCTTACACGCAAAACGAAATTTGTATACACCTGAAAAATACAGTGCTTCTCACAATTTTTCGTTTGAACAAGTCAGCCAAGGCCGCTTGAGAAGTAAATACCAATGGAGATAATGCGCCTGTAGTCCGAGCATGGTTCTTTTATGAAGCCACCGACTTTTTTCAGCGTGACGCAGGCGCCTGCGTCTGCAATGCCATCAGTTCGGCATGCAGCCATTGCTGCGCCTGCGCGGGGGCCACGGGGAAATTTCCCTGGCGCACCGCCTGGGCAAAACGCTGCTGCATGCACCCGTCAACGGCCGCGCGCTGCTGGGCGCTGACTGCATCCGGCGCCAGTCCCAGCGCGCGGCACGTCTCGACAAACGCGCGGCTGTGGGCGGCGGCGCTGAGCATCAACTGCGTCATGAAATCAACGCCTTGCAAGGCTTGCCAGCTGGCCTCGGCCATGGTGATGGCCTGCAGTACCAGGCGTGATTCCAGCGGCCGGCCCGGCTTGGGGTCCAGCTCCAGCTCGCGCACGACGGCACCCTGAATGCCACGAAAGAACGCACGACCCAAGGCCGTGACAAAGATCTCCATGGTGTCCAACTCGACGTCGGAGCCCTCGCTCATGGCCGCTCCAGCCACCCATACTTTCCATGCCGAGCCATCGTGGACCACATGCAACCGGTCGCCCCTACGGGCCGAATCACGAAATGAATTCAGCGAAAGCCCAGCGATACTTGCAGGCACAAAGAGCATGTTAATAGTCACAGTAACATCAACCTGGTTGGTTTTTAGTAAATTCTTATCCTTAGTAACCACAACCAATCGCTGGTTCCTAGACACAAAATACCAAGCTGCCAATCACCAAAACCAACTACTTAATATCCATGATGTTTCTCGTATCATGAAAAGGAAAAGGGGCTAATGCCAGTGCGTAAATCACATTTACGTATTAATACCTAATTAATATCAATGAGATCTTTCGCATGGTGATAAACCCAAAGAAGCCATCAAGGCCAGTCGCGCAGCAATTCGACCTGCGCGGCCGCGGCGGCAGCACCTTGCCGATTCGCGGCTGCCGGGCGCAGCGTCCCGTCCCTGCCGACTGGCAGGTCGCGTCGACGTAAGAATTCCGGGACAATCCGGCACAAACCGCCATCTCACCGTTTTCAGTGATGGCGCCACGGTGGGCGATCGGGCTATATTGCACAGCGCGTCTCCTACTCGCGCTTTCAGCCCCCACTACCATGATCAAGAACGTGCCATCAGTCACGCCCATCCTTCCCTGCCCCGTGCTGCTGGTCGAAGACGCGCGACCCACGCAGGAACGCCTGCTCAAGATCATGCATGAGCTGGGCTATGCCAGCGATGCCATTCATGTGGCCGGCACCCTGGCCGACGCCCGCCAGTTCGTGTCCACTCAGCGGTTTGCGCTGGCCCTGGTCGATCTGGGCCTGCCCGACGGCAGCGGGATTGACTTCATCGCCGAGCTGCGCCAGCGCGACTCCGCCCTGAGCATCCTGGTGATATCCGCCTGGAGCACGCAGGACACGATACTGCGCGCGCTGCATGCCGGCGCGACCGGCTACCTGCTCAAGGAACGCGATGACCTGGAAGTGCTGCTTTCGATACGCAGCGTGCTGCGCGGCGGCGCGCCCATCGATCCGTTCATCGCCAGGCATATCCTCGGCCAACTGCCGCAGGCAAAAGACAGTGATTCTCAAGCTGGCGACAACCGACAGGTCCAGTCGCCCAGCGTCCTGACCACGCGTGAAGCGCAAATCCTTGCCTTGGTCGCCGACGGGAAGTCAAACCGGGAGATCGCCGACCATCTGCTGATCTCACGCTACACCGTGGAGTGCCACATCACGCACATCTACCGAAAGCTGGAAGTCTCCTCACGCACCAAGGCCATCAACGAAGGACGTCTGCGCGGCCTGCTGCAATAGCAGTCCGCACGCTGCGGCCGGCCCGCAGCCTGTTCCTGGTGCGTGCCAGCCCGGCGCGTTATTCCACCGTCACCGACTTCGCCAGATTGCGCGGCTTGTCGACGTCCGTGCCGCGCGCGCAGGCCGTGTGATAGGCGAGCAGTTGCAGCGGAACCACATGCAGGATGGGGCTCAGGGCGCCATAGTTTTCCGGCATGCGGATCACATGCATGCCTTCGGCGCTCTCGATACGGGTGTCGGCGTCGGCCAGCACATACAGCACCCCACCGCGCGCGCGCACTTCCTGCATATTGCTCTTGAGCTTTTCCAGCAGTTCGTCGTTGGGCGCCACGGTCACCACCGGCATGGAACTGGTCACCAGCGCCAGGGGGCCGTGCTTGAGTTCGCCGGCCGGATAGGCTTCGGCGTGGATGTAGCTGATTTCCTTGAGCTTGAGCGCGCCTTCCATGGCGATCGGGTAGTGGATGCCACGCCCCAGGAACAGCGCGTTCTCGCGTTGCGCAAAGTCTTCCGCCCAGCTGATCAGTTGCGGCTCCAGGGCCAGCACGCCCTGCAAGGCCACGGGCAGATGGCGCATGGCAGCCAGATAGCGCGCTTCCTGCGCTTCGCTCAGGCGTCCCCGGCTTTGTGCCAGCACCAAGGTCAGCAGGAACAGGCCGGCCAGCTGGGTGGTGAAGGCCTTGGTCGAGGCCACGCCGATTTCCACGCCCGCACGGGTGATATAGGCCAATTCGCACTCGCGCACCATGGCGCTGGTGGCCACGTTGCAAATGGTCAGCGTGTGCTTCATGCCCAGGCTTTGGGCATGGCGCAGTGCGGCCAAGGTGTCGGCGGTTTCGCCCGACTGGCTGATGGTGACGACCAGGGTGCGGGGGTTGGGCACGCTGGTGCGGTAGCGGTATTCGCTGGCCACTTCGACCTGGCAGGGAATGCCGGCAATGCCTTCGAGCCAGTACTTGGCCGCACAGCCGCTGTAGTAGCTGGTGCCGCAAGCCAGGATCAGCACATTGTCGATTTCCTTGAACACGCGCCAGGCGGCGGCGCCCGTCTGGCCGTACATGGCCTGGCCGTCGAACAGTTCGGGCACGATGGCGTGCACGCCTTCGAAGGTGTCGCCGATCGCGCGCGGCTGCTCGAAGATCTCTTTTTGCATGTAGTGGCGGTAAGGGCCGAGCTCGGCCGCGCCGCTATGGGCATGCACCGTGCGCACGGGGCGCTGCTCGGGCGTCAGCGCATGGCCCGACTTGTCCAGCAACCAGTAACGGCCAGGTTGCAGGTCGACCATGTCGCCTTCTTCGAGGTAGACGATCTGGTCGGTCACACCGGCCAAGGCCATGGCATCGCTGGCCACGAAGAACTCGCTGTCGCCTTCACCAATGCCCAGGATCAGAGGCGAGCCGGCGCGCGCGCTGACCACGCGGCCAGGCTCGTCCTTGTGCATCACGGCCAATGCGTAGGCGCCATGCAACTGGGCCACGGCGGCCTGGAAGGCCTCGAACAGGTCACCGTTGTAAAGACTGTCCACCAGGTGGGCAATGACTTCGGTGTCGGTCTGGCTCGTGAACACATAGCCTTTGGCCTGCAGGTCGCGGCGCAGCGCTTCGTAGTTTTCGATGATGCCGTTGTGCACAAGCGCCACGCGCGCGGGCTGGTCTGGCTGGGCTTCGCCCGGTCCATAGCTGAAATGGGGGTGGGCGTTGCGCACGGCCGGCTCGCCATGGGTGGCCCAACGGGTGTGGGCAATGCCCGTGAAGCCTTGCAAGGACTCGGTCTGCACCTGCTCGAGCAATTCGACCACGCGGGCCGTGCTGCGGGCCCGCTGCAGCCCTACGCTGCGCTCGCCGGACGCATCCAGTGCATGCACGGCCACACCGCAAGAGTCATAGCCGCGGTACTCCAGGCGCTGCAGGCCCTGCACCAGAACGGGAACGATATTGCGGTTGGAAACTGCGCCGACGATGCCACACATAGATGATCCTTCACAAAAGAGAACGCGATGCTATGCGGTCTGCATAGAAATTTCTGATCGTTATTTGTTGAAAAATGATTGTTTATTTCTTAAAATCACCGTCGTGAAATTAAATTTCACAAACAATCAACATAAGAAATAAACCAATGGACGATATTGACCTGCAACTGCTGGACCTGCTGCAGCGCGATGCCAGCCTGAGCAACCAGACGCTGGCCGAGCGGGTGAACGTGTCCCCGCCCACCTGCCTGCGCCGCGTGCGGCGTCTGCACGAGGAAGGCATCATCGAGCGCCAGGTCGCGCTGCTGCAGCCCGAGCGGCTTGCGGCGCTGGTGGGCCATGGCCTCACGGCCTGGGTCGAAGTCACGCTCGACCGCCAGGACGCGCAGGCGCTGGACCGCTTCGAGGCCCGCGCCGTGGCCGAAGATGCAGTCCAACAGTGCTGGCGCGTCTCGCCCGGCCCCGACTTCATGCTGTCCACCTATACGCGGGACATGCCCGACTATCTGGCGCTGACCCAGCGCCTGTTCACCCAGGACAGCAATGTGCGCAATGTGCGCGCCTTC